>JANOLC010000497.1:0-2782 GCA_031419575.1 Burkholderiales bacterium
TCCGAACTACGAGTTCAAGCGTTTTTACGCGGCGGCGCGGGCGCACGGGTTTGTCTTGTACCCCGGCAAACTCACACAGGTCGAAACCTTCCGTGTCGGCTGCATTGGCGCCATCGGGCCGGTGGAGATGGCGCAGGCGGTGCATGCGGTCTCGCTGGCATTGAATGACTTGGGGATAAGCTCGGGTGCACCCGCACACTAAGAAAAACCGGAGATTCCATGGCCTCCAAATCAAAACCGGCCGCAACCCACCCTGCCGTTGCGGCCATTGAAAAGTCTGGCGCGGCCAAAGTGAAAGTGGCCGTTGCCGACATTGACGGCATCTTGCGCGGCAAATACCTGCACCGCGACAAGTTCCTCGGTGCTGCCGAGCCCTACCCAAAGGGCGGCTTCGGCTTTTGCGACGTGGTGCTGGGTTGGGACATGATGGACACCAGTTATGACAACACCACGGTGACCGGCTGGCAACACGGCTTCCCCGATGCGCTGGCGCGGCTGGACCTGAATACCGCACGCAAAGTGCCGTGGGACAACAACGTGGACTTCTTCCTCGGGGAGTTCGTCAACGCCGACGGCACGCCGCACGCCTTGTGCCCGCGCCAGACCCTGAAAAAGGTGCTCAAGCGCGCCGAAAAAATGGGCTTCAAGGTGATGACGGGTATGGAGTTCGAGTGGTACAACTTTCTGGAAACACCCCAGAGCTGGGCCGCCAAAAAAGGCGTGGCCCCCGAGCCCCTGACGCCCGGCATGTTTGGTTACTCGCTGCTACGCGTCAATCAAAACCGCGAGTTCTTCAACGCCATCATGGACGAGATGCTGGCTTTTGGTGTGCCCATTGAGGGCCTGCACACCGAAACCGGCCCCGGTGTTTATGAGGCGGCCATCGGGTTCAGCGAAGCACTGGAGCAGGCCGACCGCGCCATTCTGTTCAAGACCGGCACCAAGGAAATCGGCGCACGTTTTGGCATCATGCCCAGCTTCATGGCCAAGCCGCACCAAGCACTGCCGGGGTGCAGTGGGCACATCCATCAGAGTCTGTCCGATGGCAAAAACAACTTGTTCTTCGACGAGAAGAATCCGCGCAAGATGAGCAAACTGTTTGAGAGCTACCTCGCGGGCCAGGTGGCCTGCATGATGGAATTCGCCCCCATGATCTGGCCTACCATCAATAGCTACAAGCGCCTGGTCGATGGCTTCTGGGCACCCGTCAAACCCACCTGGGGCATGGACAACCGCACCGCCAGTTTTCGCGTGATTGCGGGCAGCCCCAAGGCCACGCGGCTGGAGACCCGTTGCCCTGGTGCCGATGTAAACCCGTATCTGGCGATGGCCGCGGTGATTGCGGCTGGGCTGGACGGCGTGGAGAAAGGCCTGAAGCTCACCGCGCCGCCCATCACCGGCACCAACCAGGGCGCCGACCATATTCCCCGCGCGCCGCGCACGCTGATCGAGACAACCCGCATTTTCGAAAAATCAAGCATCGCCCGCGACTGGCTGGGCGACACCTTTGTGGACCACTTCGCGGCGACCCGCGACTGGGAATGGCGCCAGTGGCTGGATGGCGTGACGGACTGGGAGATGAAAAGGTACTTCGAGATCATTTGAAAATGATCAACGCCACGCAGATTCGCCGCCTTGTGCTGGACGATGCACCCGAGTACCGGGCCTTGCGTCTGCGCGCTTTCAAAGACCACCCGGAAGCCTTCACCTCAAGTTACGAGGAAGAGGTGCTCAAACCCGTGGCGGCCTCTACAAAGCGGCTGGCTTCTGATTCATCCGGTGTTTTTTGGGGCGCGTTTGAAGGTGGTGTGATGGCAGGCATGGTGGGGTTGGACCACGAGCCGCGCATCAAGAACCGGCACAAAGCGGTGGTGATCGGCATGTATGTGGCACCTGAATTTGCGGGACAAGGGTTTGGGCGGGATTTATTGATCACCCTGCTCGACTTCGCACGAAACAGCCCGCTGGAATTGCTGGTACTGACGGTGACCCGGGGCAATGATGGCGCTGAACGTGTTTACCTGAAAGCAGGCTTCAAGTCTTTTGGCATTGAGCCCCGTGCCATCAAAGTTCACAATCAATACTTCGACAAAAATCACATGTTTTTACAACTCAAAGAAGCATCATGAGCATCACATCTTTCTCATTCCCGACGCCCATCAAGTTTGGTGCAGGTGCCCGCACACTGGTGGCCCAGCACCTGTTGGAACAGGGCTTGAAACGCCCTCTGATCGTGACCGACAAGGCGCTGGGTGTATTGCCCGTTATGGCCGAGTTCCTGACCCATCTGGCGGGGCTGGACGTGGCTGTTTTCAGCGGGGTGTTCGGCAACCCCACCTGTAGCCAGGTGATGGACGGTGCGGAGGCCTACAAAGCCCACCAGGCCGATTGCATCATCGGGTTTGGGGGCGGTGCAGCGCTGGACGTGGCCAAGGTGGTGGGCATTGCCGCCACCCATGAGGGCGATATTCTGGAATACGTGTGGGACCACCCGCAGGTGCGCCCCATTGACAAGGCGCTGCCGTATTTTGTGGCGTTGCCGACCACCTCCGGCACGGGGTCTGAAGTAGGCCGATCCAGTGTGGTGAGTGAGAACGACACCCACCTGAAACGGGTGGTCTTCAGCGCCAAAATTCTGGCGAAATGCGTGTTTGCCGACCCCGAGTTGACGCTCGGTCTGCCCGCCCATGTGACCGCCGCCACCGGCATGGACGCGTTAACCCACAACATCGAGAGCTACCTCTCCCCCGCCTACCACCCGCTGTGCGACGGCATCGCGCTG
>JANOLC010000498.1:0-10986 GCA_031419575.1 Burkholderiales bacterium
CCCAAAAAATCGATGCCAAACCATAGTGCGAACTGATGGCACCCCCAGCCAAACCTCCCAACACCCCCGAGCAGCCATACGCAATCACCGTGTAAAGCGCTTGCCCACGCCCGCGCAAGCTACCCGGAAAGTGCTGCGACAACAGCGCTGCACTGGCGGTGTAATGAGCGGCAAACGTGAGCGCATGCAGAGCCTGGGCAAACACCAGCACGGGCAACACAGAGGCACTGCTGGCCATCAGCCCCATGCGCAAAGTCATGGCCATTGAGGACACCAACAGCCAGGCCGTCAGGCTCAGGCGCGGCAACCAACGACCCTGGGTAAAAAACCAGCCGACTTCCACCGCCACGGACACCACCCACAGGGCCCCAATCAAGGTCTTGCTGTAGCCCAACGAATCCAGATAAAGCGACAGAAAAATATTGATGCTGATGTGCGAGAGCACGTGAAAAAACATGGCCGCAAACAGCCATTGCACAGGCCGCTGACACATGATGGACATCAGGCGCGGTTTCTCCTGGTGGGCGGGCACAGCCTCCTTGATATCGGGCATGAACCACACGCTGGCGACCACCGCCAACAAGGTCAATGACGCCCACATCGGGAACTGTTTCATGCCGAATTGCTGAAACCAGCCACCCGCCATAAACACCGTCACCATAAAACCGAGCGATCCGCACAAGCGCACCCGCCCGTACAGCCGCACATCAAACGCTCCCCCACGGCTAACCAGATGCGCCATGGCCGCCTCGCTCATAGGGGTCATGGCGCTGGTGTGGGCAAACATCAGCAGCAGCGCTGTACCCAACCACACCACGCTGACACCCGCGCCCGCTTTTTGGTCGTAGTTAAACCACAAGCCCACCGATGCCAACAGCGCAGCAGTGGCCCCATAACGCAGCAGCTTGACGCGCTCTCCCGTGCGGTCACTCCAGGCTCCCCAGGCGTAAGGCGCAAAAAGGCGGGTTGCCGCGGGTATTGAGGTCAGCAGGCTGATGGTGAAAATGCTTAACCCCAAGTCCTGTAGCCACAACGGCAGGTAGGGGTTGAAGAAACCAACGTGGGCGAAGTAGCTGGCGGACAGCGCCGCAAACGGCACCAGTTGGCGACGAGTGGTCACCTAGGAACGCCGCGCCTCAATGTCTGGTGTGCTCACCTCAACATCGCCACACTGCGCGCGATGCCGTAAAGCGTGCTCCATCACCACCAGTGCCAGCAGCGCCTCGGCAATTGGCGTGGCACGAATCCCCACGCAGGGGTCGTGACGGCCCTTGGTGACGACTTCGACCGGGTTGCCCGCCGTGTCAATGGAATCACGCGGCGTGATGATGGAGCTGGTAGGCTTGATGGCAATGCTTACTTCCAGGTCTTGTCCGGTGCTGATGCCGCCCAACACGCCCCCCGCGTTGTTCGACATGAAGCCTTGGGGTGACAGCGAATCACCATGGGTGGTGCCACGCTGGGCCACACTGGCAAAACCGGCACCAATCTCAACGCCTTTCACAGCGTTGAGGCCCATCATGGCGAAGGCAATGTCGGCATCCAGCTTGTCGTACAGCGGTTCGCCCAGACCAACGGGCATGCGTGTTGCCGTCACGCGGATGCGGGCTCCGCAGGAGTCGCCCGCTTTGCGCAGGGCGTCCATGTAATCTTCCAGCACAGCCACATCAGCCACTGGGGCGTAAAACGGGTTATGAGGCACGTGGTCCCAGGACTCAAAGGGGATCACGATGTCGCCAATCTGCGTCATGCAGCCGCGAAACACCATGCCGTATTTTTCACTCAGCCATTTTTTGGCAACGGCCCCCGCAGCCACCGTGGGTGCTGTCAACCGCGCACTGGATCGGCCGCCGCCGCGCGGGTCGCGAATGCCGTATTTGTGCAGATAGCTGTAATCCGCGTGGCCGGGCCGAAAGGATTGCAGGATGTTGCCGTAATCCTTGCTGCGCTGGTCGGTGTTTTTGATCATCAGGCAGATCGGCGTGCCCGTGGTTTTACCCTCATAAACACCGCTCAAAATTTCGACGGCATCAGGCTCATTGCGCTGAGTCACGTGGCGGCTGGTGCCGGGGCGGCGGCGGTCCAGATCAAACTGAATGTCGGCCTCGGTCAAGGCCATGCCAGGGGGGCAGCCGTCAATCACGCAGCCAATGGCTGGGCCGTGGGATTCACCAAAGTTGGTGACTGCGAATAGGTTTCCGAAGGTGTTGCCGCTCATAGGCTGGATTATCCCAGACCGCCGTGCGGTACAGCGTCAGGTAGGCTTGCTGTCTTCTTCCTCGCCACCTGGCCAGTCGCGAATATAGGCCTTGAGCATTTTGTTTTCGAAGTTCTGGCTGTCCACCACGGCTTTGGCCACGTCATAAAAGCTGATCACACCCATCAGCATTTGCTTCTCGATGATCGGCATGTAGCGGGCGTGGCGCTCCAGCATCATGCGACGCACTTCGTCAAGTTCGGTTTCTGGCGTGCAGGTCAGCGGGCCGTTGTCCATGGCCTTCCAGACGGTGGTGGTCCCCACGCTGCCGCCGTTTTTCACAATGGACTTGATCACTTCACGAAACGTGAGCATGCCCACCACTTTGCCGTGCGACATAACGACCAGAGAGCCAATGTCATAGTTGTCCATCACCGTCATGGCTTCGGACAACAAATCCTCGGGCGTGGCGGTGTAAAGCGTACCGCCTTTGACGCGCAGAATGTCGCTGACTTTCATGGTGATCTCCTGTTGACTCATTAATGACGGAACGTAGTCGAAATATAGCCCACAATCTGCGAATTCAACCCATCAATTGCGCCTTAGCGGCCCTATTTGGAGACACCATGCCCGGCTACTCAAACCCAGGTTTTGACACCCTGGCCCTGCACGCAGGCACCGCTCCCGACCCCGTCACCGGCGCCCGTGCTGTGCCAATTCACCTGACCACCTCATTTGTGTTCGAGTCCAGCGACCATGCGCAGTCGCTCTTTAACCTGGAGCGCGCCGGTCATGTGTATTCACGCATCAGCAACCCCACCAACGCGGTGCTGGAGCAGCGCGTGGCGGCGCTGGAAGGTGGCATTGGTGCGATCACGACGGCCAGCGGGCAGGCTGCCTTGCACTTGAGCGTGGCCACGCTGATGGGCGCGGGCTCGCACATCGTGGCGTCTACCGCGCTGTATGGCGGCTCGCAAAACCTGCTGCATTACACGATGCGGCGGTTTGGCATTGACACCACGTTTGTGAAACCGGGCGACGTGGACGGCTGGCGCGCTGCCGTGCGGCCCAATACCAAGCTGTTTTTTGGCGAAACCGTGGGCAACCCCGGACTGGATGTTCTGGACATTCCCACCATCTCAGGCATAGCGCATGAGGCTGGCGTGCCGCTGCTGGTGGACTCCACCCTCACCTCCCCGTGGCTCTTAAAGCCGTTTGAACACGGGGCAGACTTGGTCTACCACTCGGCCACTAAGTTCCTGAGCGGCCACGGCACGGTGATTGGCGGCATTGTGGTGGATGGGGGCAGCTTTGACTGGGCAGCCGAGTACGAGTCGTCAGGCAAATTTGCTGAGTTAGCCGCACCGTATGAGGGCTTTCACAACATGGTGTTCACCGAGGAATCCACCGTGGGCGCGTTTCTGTTGCGTGCGCGGCGCGAGGGTTTGCGGGACTTCGGCGCGTGTATGAGCCCCCATTCCGCCTGGTTGATTTTGCAGGGCATAGAGACGCTGTCGCTGCGCATGGAGCGCCACATGTACAACACCCAAAAGGTAGTCGAATTTTTGGCCAACCAGCCTTTTGTCGGGCGGGTTGGGCATCCGCTGCTGGAATCCCACCCGAGCCATGCGCTGGCCAAAAAGTTGTTGCCTCGGGGTGCCGGTTCGGTCTTCAGTTTCGATTTGAAGGGCAACCGCGAACAGGGCAAAAGGTTTGTGGAGACGCTCAAGGTGTTCAGCCACCTGGCGAATGTGGGCGATTGCCGCAGCCTGGTGATTCACCCGGCCAGTACCACGCATTTCCGCATGAACGATGAGGCGCTGGCTGCCGGTGGCATTTCCCAGGGGACGATTCGTTTGAGCATCGGGCTGGAAGATGCTGACGACTTGCTGGATGACCTGAAACGAGCGCTCAAAGCGGCAGAGAAACAATAGTAATTCCGTTCAGGCCGAACGGTTCGGAGATAACCCATGCACCTCACCATCAACGGTTTCAAAACCTATTGCTATACCGGCGGCAAACCCTTCGACGCCGCCAAGCCCACTGTCGTTTTTATCCACGGCGTGCTCAATGACCACAGTGTCTGGATTTTGCAAACCCGCTACCTGGCGCACCACGGCTGGAACGTGCTGGCGGTCGATTTACCCGGCCACTGCCGCAGTGACGGCCCGCCCCCGGCCACGGTGGAAGACGCTGCCGACTTCGTCATCGCCCTGCTGGCCGCTGCTGGCGTGAACCAGGCTGCGCTGGTGGGCCACAGCTTTGGCTCACTCATCGCCCTGGAAGCGGCTGCCCGCGCGCCACAACTCGTCAGCCAGTTGGTGCTGGTGGGCACGGCCTACCCCATGAAAGTGTCACCCGCCTTGCTGGACGCGTCTTTGAACCAGCCCATGAAGGCGCTGGAGATGATCAACATTTTTTCGCGCTCCACACTGGCCCCGCCGCCCTCATCCATGGGGCCGGGCACCTGGGTCTATGGCAGCTCCACCGCCTTGGGCAAACGGGTGTTGGCCAGCAACAAAGCGGTGAATGTCTTTCACGCGGGCTTCAAGGCGTGCGACAGCTACGCGGGGGGCGATGCGGCTATCGCCAAAGTGAAATGTCCCGTGCTGTTTGTGCTGGGCAGCGTGGACCAGATGACCCAACCCGGCGCGGCCCAAAGCCTGGTGAAAGCGGCCAGGCACGGCACCGTGGTCTACCTGCCTGTAGGTCACCACCAGATGACCGAAGCGCCCGAAGAAATGCTCAAGGCACTGACAGATTTCCTCAAGCCATGATCAGCGGACAACCCATGTCTCCCGCACGCGCGCAAGCCATTGCGGACAGTTTTGACCTGCGTGACCTGCCCGCTGACTTCTACGCCAACCCCTATCCGGTGTACGACGTGCTGCGGACGCAGTCACCCATCAAACGCATGCCTGACGGCTCCTATTTCCTGACCCGCCATGCGGATCTGGTGGCGGTGTACCGAGATGCGCTGACATTCAGCTCGGACAAGAAAGTGGAGTTCGGCCCGAAATATTCCGTGAACTCCCCATTGTTCCAGCACCACACCACCAGCCTGGTGTTCAACGACCCACCGCTGCACACCCGCGTGCGCAAGCTGATCATGGGTGCGCTCACCCGGCGGGCGATTGCCGACATGGAGCCGGGCCTGATCACGCTGGTGGACGGCTTGCTTGACGCGATTGAAGCCCGGGGTGGCGGTGATTTGATTGAGGACTTTGCCTCGGCCATTCCTGTCGAAGTCATCGGTAATCTGCTGGGTGTGCCCCATGCCGGCCGGGGCCCGCTGCGCGGCTGGTCGCTGGCGATTTTGGGTGCACTGGAGCCCCGGCTCACGCCTGCGCAGGAGGCATTGGGCAACCACAGCGTGACCGAGTTCACCGCCTACCTGGGCGCGCTGATCACTGAGAGGCGCCAACACCCCGGTGACCCGCAGCAGGATGTGCTGACTCGTCTGATTCAGGGCGAAGGGCTGGATGCCAACGACCAAACTATGGGCGAGCAGTTGGGTGAAGCCGAGTTGCTGCAAAACTGCGTGTTCATCCTCAACGCCGGACATGAAACCACCACCAACCTGATCGGTAACGCGCTGGTGAGCTTGCAGGAATGGCCTGAGGCCAAAGTAGGTTTGCTACAAAAAATGAAGCAAACTATTGATATTCCACAGGGACTTGAGGCCAATTTTGCCCTTGCAGTGGATGAATTCCTGCGTTTTGAGTCGTCTAACCAACTCAGCAATCGCCGTGCGGTCAAGTCCTGCACCCTGGGCGACATTTCCCTTGAGGCCGGTGCGTTGCTCACCCTGTGCATTGGCGCGGCCAACCGCGACCCGGCTCAGTTTGGCAACCCCAACGTGCTGAATCTAGCCCGTGGTGATGAGCGACTGGGCGAGCCCGCTAACCGCCACCTGGCTTTCGGCTACGGCATTCACCAGTGCGCGGGCCTGAGCCTGGCCCGGTTGGAAGGCCGTATCGCCATCGGGCGGTTCTTGATGCGCTTCCCCAACTATCGGCTCACCGCAGCCCCCAGGCGGGGTGGACGGGCGCGATTCAGAGGGTTTTTGCAAGCGCCGTTTTCCATGGGTTAGCCCGTAGTGCTTCATTTTTCATAGCACGCTCCTCATATTCAACGTGGACATTCTGGCGTTTTGCCATAAATTTTCGGTGGATGCGACCCGCTCCAGCAGCAGCAACTCCATCAGAGGTGCCAGTGCCGTGGCATCGGGGTCGGCCAGCAGCACGTAGCGTGACGTGGCACCCAGCGCCACCTCGTCCAGCGGGCTGACCCAGTCCAGCAGCATCAAGGTGGCCAGCACGGGTTCAAGTTGCAGGGTTTCAACCTCCAGCAGGGTGGACAACTCCAGCAGGGTCAAGCCTTTGGCGTCGGTATGGCGAACGCGTTCAAGCTGTTGCAGCACCTCAATCGCCAGTTGAAACTGCCAGCCGTGCGCCACAGAATGTCGGGCCACACCCGCCAGCAGACTGGGCAAATAGGCGGCAATCACCGCCCCAAGCAGCACAATCACCCAGGCCACATAAATCCAGATCAGCAAAATCGGCACCGTGGCAAACGCGCCGTACACCACCGAATAGGTAGGCATCTTGCCCAGGTACAAGCCCAGCAGCTTCTTGGCCAACTCTATCCCCACGGACACAAACACGCCCCCCGCCCAAGCGTGGCTCCACTTCACCGACGTGTTGGGTACAAACCGGTACAACGCGGCCATGCCCGCTGCCAGTAACACAAACTGCAACAGATCCAGCAAAAACTGCACGCCACCGGGCAAGCGGCCCACCACCCCTTGCGAGGCCGACAGGGCATAGGACGTCATGCTCAAACTAGCCCCCAACAACAACGGCCCCAGCGTGATGGCCGCCCAATAGATCAGCACCCGTTGCCCCAGCTTGCGCGGGCGACGCACCTTCCAGATACGGTTCAACGTGCGGTCAATTGTCAAAATCATCATCAGCGCCGTCGTGAACAACACCGCCACGCCCACCGAACCCAGTTTGCTGGCCTTGCCCGAGAACTGGGTGAGGTAGCTCATCACCTGGCGGGCAATGTTGTCGGGCACCAGGCTGTCAATCAGCCACTTTTGTAACACGCCCTGCACCGTGCCAAACATGGGGAACACTGTGAACACGGCCAGCGCCACTGTGATGAACGGCACCAGCGCCAGCGTGGTGGTGAAAGTCAAACTGCTGGCGGTTAACGCCAATTGATCACCCGCAAAGCGTTGACGCAGGGTTTTAGCCGTGGTGCGCCAGGGAAAGCGCGACAAGTCCAGCAGCCACAGGGCCACTTTTTCTCGAAAACTCACGCGCAACTTGTCCACATCAGCGCGTGTGGTGGGCAAGGCGGGGAAACTCGGGAAACGGTTCATGGCCGCTATGATGCCACCCCTATGCCCACGCTTGAGAACAACCAAAATATGACGACTGACAAAACTGTAAATCTGATGCGCCTGCTGGCTGTGGGCAGCGTGGTGGGGCTGATCGTGCTGGGCGTGGCGTGGGAGCTGGTTTTGGCCCCCATCAAACCCGGCGGCTCCCTGCTGGCGCTGAAAGTGCTGCCGCTGTGCTTTCCGCTGGCCGGATTGCTGAAAAACCGCATGTACACCTACCGCTGGGTCAGCCTGATGGTGTGGATTTACTTCACCGAAGGGGTCGTGCGAGCCTGGAGCGACCGCCCACCCGGCAACTACTTGGGGCTGATCGAGGTGCTGTTGTGCCTGGTGCTGTTTGTAGCCTGCTCGCTGCACGTGCGCGTGCGCTTTAAAAACGCCCGCGCTGAAGCCGCCAAAGTCGCTAATTCCGGAAGCGCTACCAGAGACGGCGACCCGATCGCCAAGCCACAAACGCCATGACCCTGCGCGAGGAATTTCTGGACGGCCTGCGCTGCAGCGTGGGTGTCGCCCACGTTTTGACCGAAGGTGACTTGAGCGCCTATGAAACCGACTGGCGCAAACGAAATCAAGGCAAAGTCCTCGCCGTTGTTAGACCTTGTGCTACCAAAGAAGTAGCAGACGTTGTCAAACTGTGCAGCCAATATCAGGCTGCGCTGGGGGTTAGCATCGTGCCCCAGGGCGGCAACACGGGGCTGGTGGACGGCTCCACGCCCGACGCGTCGGGCCAGCAAATCGTGCTGAGCATGACGCGCATGAACGCTGTTCGCAGCATAGACGCGGCCAACATGACCCTGACCGCCGAGGCCGGTTGCATCCTGCAGAACCTGCAACAGGCCGCGCAACAGGCCGGTTTTCTATTCCCCTTAAGCCTGGCCGCTGAAGGCAGTTGCACCATTGGCGGCAATTTGGGCACCAACGCGGGTGGCACGCAGGTGCTGCGTTTTGGCAATGCGCGCAGCCTGTGCCTGGGGCTTGAGGTCGTTACCCCACAAGGCGACATCTGGCATGGCTTGTCGGGTTTACGCAAAGACAACACGGGTTACGACTTGCAAAACCTGATGATTGGCTCCGAAGGCACGCTGGGCATCATCACCGCGGCCACGCTCCGGCTCTACCCCCTGCCCGCCGCCAAACTCACCGCCTGGGCGGCCGTGCCCTCACTCGACCACGCGGTGACGCTGTTGGGCCTGGCACACCAGCACTTAGGTGCCGGGTTGACGGGTTTTGAGGTGATGGGCCAGTTTGCGCTGAGTCTGGTGGACAAACATTTCCCGCAGCAACGTGTGCCCCTGTTCCAGCAAACGCCCTGGTGCGTGCTGCTGGAGAACTCGGACCATGAATCTGAGGCACATGCCCGCGCCCAGTTTGAACGTCTGCTTGAAACTGCGCTGGACGCCGGTTGCGTGACCGATGCTGTGGTGGCCGAGAACCTGTCGCAGGCCAAGGCGCTGTGGCACATCCGCGAAAGCATTCCGCTGGCGCAACCGCTGGAGGGGCTGAACATCAAGCATGACGTGTCCATCCCCGTGTCGCGTATTCCCGAATTCGTGCGCGTGACGGATGCCATTTTGCAAACCGCCCTGCCCGGGGTGCGCCTGGTCAATTTTGGTCATCTGGGGGATGGCAATCTGCATTACAACGTGCAGGCCCCTGAGGGTGGTGACTCCGCGGCTTTCCTTCAAAACCATGAAGAACAAGTCAACACCCTGGTGTTCGATTCAGTGTCCCAGGTTGGTGGCTCCATCTCAGCCGAACACGGCGTGGGTCGCATGAAGATCGACAAGCTGGTGAAATACAAATCCCCCGTGGCACTGGGCGTGATGCGCGCCATCAAGCGGGGGCTGGACCCGACTAATTTGATGAACCCGGAGCGGGTGGTGCGGGTTTAAAGGGTTGAATTTCGCGCCAGCCGTTTAAGATCACGGCTCCATTCAAACAGTCGCCAGAGGCCCTCATGTCCACCCTCACCGAAGACCAGGCTAGAACCTACATGCACAAGCTGCTGACCGCCATGAGCCAGGCGGGAGGGTCTGACTTGTTCATTGCCAATGACTTCCCGCCCAGCATGAAGGCCATGGGCAACATGCAGCCGCTGTCAGCACAAAAGCTCAACGGCGAGGTCACCAAAATGCTGGCCCATTCGCTGATGAACGAGCGCCAGCGAGAGGAATTTGCCAAGGAAATGGAGTGCAACTTCGCCATGTTGTTGCCCGGCGTGTCGCGCTTTCGGGTCAACGTGTATGTGCAGCAGCAGTGCGTGGGCATGGTGATCCGCACCATTGCGTCCGAAATCCCCAATTTTGAGAAGCTGGAACTACCGCCCATCCTCAAAGAAGTGATCATGAACAAACGCGGGCTGGTGCTGGTGGTCGGCGGTACGGGTTCGGGCAAGTCCACCACACTGGCCGCGTTGATTGACTACCGCAACGCCACGTCGGCCGGGCACATCATCACCGTGGAAGACCCGGTGGAGTATGTGCATGCGTCCAAAAAATCACTGATCAGCCACCGCGAAGTGGGGGTGGACACCCACTCATGGCACCATGCCCTGAAAAACACGCTGCGCCAGGCACCCGACGTGATTTTGATCGGTGAAATCCGTGACCCGGAGACCATGGAGCACGCCATCGCCTTTGCAGAAACCGGTCACCTGTGCCTGGGCACCCTGCATGCCAACAGCGCTAACCAAGCCATTGATCGCATCATTAATTTCTTCCCCGAAGACCGGCGCAACCAGCTGCTGATGGACATGTCCGCCAACCTGCGCGCCATCGTGTCACAGCGCTTAGTGCGCACCGAAGACGGCAAGGGGCGCAAGGCGGCGATCGAGATTTTGCTCAACACACCCACCATTGCGGAACGCATTTTCAAGGGTGCGTTTGGCGACATCAAGGCGCTGATGGAAAAGTCGCGCGAGTTGGGCATGCGCACCTTCGACTGGGCGCTGTTCGAGCTGTACAACGACGGCCACATCTCGTGGGAAGAAGCCATTCGCAATGCCGATTCGGCCAACGAACTGCGTCTGAACATGAAGCTCAAAAGCAAGCGTGGCGAACCCGAATCGGCCATGTCAGATGGCCCAGCGCTGTCGTTCGACAAAGATCCCACCCCCGAAGAACTGGAGGCCTTGCGCAATGCCGAGCTGGAAAAACAAAAGCAAAAGAAACGTGAACTGGAAGACGCCGAATTAGAGAGACTGCGCCAGGCCAGAATGAAGGCCAGGTAGTCCCAGACTGGCTTGTCTCTTTAAAATCGGGCAATTCAATCGACCAGTGACCCATGAACAAGCGCCCAATGCCCCACCCCATCCGTTCCCAATACGAAGACTTCATGCGCCACGTGGTCACCACCGGCGCTTTCAAGGCCGACCGCACGG
>JANOLC010000499.1:0-5403 GCA_031419575.1 Burkholderiales bacterium
CAGGCCTTCGTCCAGATTGAGCTGAATGACGTTAACACCGCGCTTCACGCAGGCCAGCACGTTGGCGTCGTCAATCTCAATGCCGTAACCGGTACAAGCACGGGTCTTTTGCAGATGCGCCAGCAGGGCACCGTCGCCGCAGCCCAAGTCCAGAATGCGCGCGCCTCTAGGCACCAGTTGCGCAATCACGTCCATGGTCGCCAAGTCGCTCATTTGGCTGCTCCAATATCTGCATAAACGCTATCAAAATAAGAGCGAACAACGCTCATATAGCGGGGATCATCCAGCAAAAAGGCATCATGTCCGTGCGGCGCATCGATCTCGGCGTAGCTCACGTCACGGTGGTTGTCCAGCAGTGCTTTGACCAGCTCGCGGCTGCGCTTGGGCGCAAAGCGCCAGTCGGTGGTGAAACTCACCAGCAAAAACTTGGCCGTGGCACGCGCCAACGCCAGGCTGAGGTTGCCGCCAAACAGCCGCGCTGGGTCAAAGTAGTCCAGCGCGCGGGTGATCAGCAGGTAGGTATTGGCGTCAAAGTACTCGGCAAACTTATCACCCTGGTAGCGTAGGTAGCTCTCAATCTGGAACTCGACCTCCTGGGTGCTATAGAGGTAAGGATTGAGCTGGCCTGTGGGGGCAACGCTGCGTTGTTCTCTACCGAACTTCTCATTCATCACGTCATCGCTGAGGTAGGTGATGTGGCCGATCATGCGGGCAATGCGCAGGCCGCGTTTGGGCTTGGTCTCGGGCTGATCCCCCTGCGCGTAAAAGTTGCCGCCGTTGAAGTCCGGGTCGGTCACGATGGCGCGGCGGGCCACTTCATTGAAGGCGATGTTTTCGGCTGTGAGGTTGGGGGCACTGGCAATCACGATGGCGTGGTTCACGCGCTGCGGAAATTGCAGGGCCCAACTCAGCGCCTGCATTCCGCCCAGGCTGCCGCCCATCACGGCCGCGAGCGTTGTAATGCCGAGTGCATCGAGCAAGCGAGCTTGGGAAATGACCCAATCTTCCACCGTGACCACGGGGAACGATGCGCCATAGACCTGGCCCGTGTCCGGGTTCACGTGCATGGGCCCGGTGGAGCCAAAACACGAGCCCAGGTTGTTAACGCCAATGACAAAAAAATGGTTGGTGTCCAGCGTTTTGCCGGGCCCAATCATGGTGTCCCACCAGCCTTCGGACTTGTCCTGACCGGGGTAAGTGCCCGCCACGTGGTGCGACGCGTTGAGCGCGTGGCAGATCAGCACCGCATTGGATTTGTCGGCATTGAGCGTACCGTAGGTCTCATAACTCAAGTCGTAATCACGCAGCAACGCACCGCTCTGCAAGGGCAGGGCTTGCGCAAAATGCATAGCCTGAGGCGTGGCAATCAACATGGTTCAGGGCGACACAAAACAGAGCAAATAAAAAAACCCGGCACTGCTAAAGGCAAGACCGGGTTGTCGGGCATCTTTAGCAGTACTTTTAACGCGCCCGCAAGCTGTAGCAAATCGGCGCATTTCAAGTATAGCAACGCCCGCGCCGCAGGGCAAACGCGGAAGTGGCCAGTGAGGGCACACGGAAAATGGCTTAGTACGGTGCATCAATCAACCCAGCCACACCCCAATTGCACCCTCATGGCGCGACCGACCCACCATTGGCGCAGTTTTTGCTTGTTTTTGGTGCGTAAATGAAAATTATCACTATTTCGCACCATTTAAAAGCATTTCACACAAAGAGGACGATATGGAAGCACTAAAACAGGGCTCAGATGCCTTGTTCATCTTGTTGGGCGGCATCATGGTGCTGGCGATGCACGCGGGTTTCGCGTTTCTGGAGCTGGGCACGGTTCGCAAAAAGAACCAGGTGAACGCGCTGGTCAAAATTCTGGTGGACTTCTCGGTCTCCACCGTAGCGTACTTTTTGGTGGGCTACGGCGTGGCTTACGGCACGAGTTTCTTTGTTGGGGCCGAGCAACTGGCGGCTAAGAACGGCTACGAGCTGGTCAAGTTTTTCTTTCTGCTGACGTTTGCCGCAGCGATTCCCGCCATTATTTCGGGCGGTATTGCCGAGCGGGCCAAATTCTGGCCGCAACTGATCGCGACGGCCGTCATCGTGGGCTTTGTTTACCCATTTTTTGAGGGCATCGTCTGGAACCAGCACTTTGGTGTGCAGGCGTGGATCAAAGCTGCCACGGGCGAGGAGTTTCACGACTTTGCCGGATCAGTGGTGGTGCACGCGCTGGGGGGCTGGCTGGCTTTGCCCGCCGTATTGCTGCTGGGCGCACGCGCCAACCGTTACCGCAAAGACGGCTCCATCAGCGCACACCCGCCGTCCAATATTCCGTTTCTGGCGTTGGGCGCGTGGATTTTGACCGTGGGCTGGTTTGGTTTTAACGTGATGAGCGCGCAAACCATCGACAAAATCTCGGGCCTGGTCGCAGTGAATTCGCTGATGGCCATGGTCGGTGGCACGCTGGTCGCACTGGCTCTTGGCAAAAACGATCCGGGCTTTATCCATAACGGCCCGCTGGCAGGTTTGGTTGCCGTGTGTGCGGGCTCAGACTTGATGCACCCGCTGGGGGCGCTGGCGGTCGGCGGTGTGGCAGGCGCCATCTTTGTGGTGATGTTCACGCTGACGCAAAACAAGTGGAAGATTGACGACGTGCTGGGCGTGTGGCCGCTGCACGGGCTGTGCGGCACCTGGGGCGGTTTGGCGGCGGGCATTTTTGGCAGCAAAGCGCTGGGCGGTTTGGGCGGCGTGAGCTTTTCGGCCCAAGCCATCGGCACCTTGATGGGCGTGGGCTGGGCGCTGGCCTGCGGCGTGCTGGTTTACGGCTTGCTGAAAGCCACGATGGGGCTGCGCATGAGCCAGGAGGAAGAGTTTGACGGGGCTGATTTGTCCATCCACAAGATCAGCGCCACGCCGGAGCGGGAAGCGAACTGGTAGGTCAGGCAATTCAAGCCTGCCGGATGCTATTTTTTATATAGCTAACTATTGATATACGACGAGGACTTGAGGCACTTTTGTCCTCAATCCTCCGCTGGAGGCATCTCCACGCCCAGCAGCAGGCCTGACGATATGGCCAGCGTCAGCCAGGCACCGAATTGCAGGGGTGAGTCGTCCGGCAGCGACTCAGCCAGCGAGCGCCCGGCCAGCAACGCCAACAAAAAATCGGCCTCGCCGGGGCGGGCCTCGCGCACACGGGGCTGGTAGTGGTAGCGCCACACCACGGCAGATTCACCTTGGCCGCTGCGCAGCTTGTCGCTGACGGTGGACAGATCAGGCAAATTGGACGCGTCAGACAGCGTGCCCGTCTGGTGTGCGGTCACGATGCTGACCACGGGCCAGGCGCTTTGCACCACGGCACACCCGGGCGACAGCAGCAATCGCAAATGAGCGGGGTCGGCGCTGGTGAGTAGCGCATAGGTGTCGGACAAGGCCGCGCGGTCTGCCCGGCTGGCGCAATGGTGCAACGCCCACTCGACATGGGCCACATCACACAGGTAAGGCACATCGACCAATTGATCGCTGGCCGCCACAAAAGCAGGCAGTGCGTCACCCCATTGGGCCAAGTCACCGCGCACAGGCGGGTGCGCATGCCACAGAGCGTGGGCGAGATGCTCAAAACTCTCGGCCCCCACCAGCTGGGCCAGCACCGGATAGGCGGCAGACAGGGCGCGGTGCGCTAGCGCTTTTCCATTAGATTGATAAGATTTTAGGCCTATAGTCCCCGTAATATATAGATAGTTTGCTATGTTTTTAGGAGCACTGTCTAATTCATTGTCAGACCTATCAACGGTGGCAGCACTTGGGTCAACCGCCGCCAAGGGACGGGGCGGCGATTCAAACAGCGCCTGAATCAGCGCTTGTTGCTGGTCGGCCAGGCGGCTCATGAGAAATGGCTCATGCATCCGCCCCCAAAATGCTGTCGGCTGCGGTACGGGCCAGGTGGGCCTCGTCCAGCAAAACGTCCAGTGCGGGGAGATTGGTGTCCCACTCGATGAGCGTGGGCACAGCGCCAAAACTGTGCACGGCGTGGCGGTAAATGCGCCACACGGCTTCACTGACGCGGCTGCCGTGGTCGTCAATGACGATGTCGCCATGGGCGTCACTCACGTGGCAATGGCCCGCCAGGTGCAGCTCGCCCACGCATGAGGTGGAAATCTCGTCCAGCCAGCGCAGGCACTGCTTGACGGGGTCCAGCTCCGGGTTGGCAACGGGGCCCAGCAGACCGTTGCGAACATTGAGCGCGTTAACGTAGATGTTGTTGACATCTACCAGTAGCGTGCAACCGGTGCGTCGGCAAAGGGTGGTCAAAAAATCAGTTTCCGGCAGCACATCCGGCTCATGCGTTGGTGGTTCATACGGGGCAACGAAGGCAGGTACGGGCGTAAATGCCACGTAGGCGCTGAGGTTCTCAATCAATATCGGGCGCTGCAACCGGTCTTGCACACGCTGCACATTGGCGCACAACACGTCGAGCGCCTCGCGACTGAAGGGGATGGGCAGCAAGTCGGACGCGTGCACGGCTTGGCCCGCAAACCGGCCCCGCGCAAAGCAGGCGTGGTCGCTAACGCGCACCGGTTCAATGCGCTTGACCAAGCTGGCCAGCTGATCCAGGTGCCAATCGTCAACACCGCATGCGGACCCCAGGGACAACCCCACACCGTGAAGGCTGATGGGGTAACTGGCGCGCCCTCGCTCCAGCACGGCCAAGGTGGCGCCACCTTGGGCAAAGAAGTTCTCGGTGTGGACTTCCAAAAAGTCCAGTGCGGGGCTGCGCTGCAGCAGCTCGCGGTAATGGGGGTGCCGCCAGCCAATGCCAACCTCTGCACTGCACACTTCAGCTCTTCTTCACGCCCTTGGCTTCGTCAATGGAGAGGCCTTTCATGCCCTTGCAAGTGCCCTTTGCAACATATTTCCATTCGCCCTTGTCGCCGCTGACCTTGGACTGGCCCGCACAAGAATGGGTTCCGGCCAAGTTAGCGCAATCGTTTTGACCCGCTTTGGCAACGCCGTAGCATTTTTCTTTTTCCTGAGCGGCAGCCGGCACCGACATCAAGGCGAGGGACATCAGCGATGTGGCTGCGGCGGTAGCAATCATGGTGCGTTGATTCATGGGATAACTCCTGAAATTGAAAGATTGAACAGCCAGCCGATACAGAACTTGCAGAATGCGCATTCTGATCAACCAGGCTTACGTTCGTCTGGCAAACTGCCAACTTCTTACAGCTTTTGTGATCAATTTGCCGTTTTTACAATTTGATGTGCGTCATGCCATGCAAGGCGCCTCAAACCCAGTCCAATCAGACGATGAACCCTATGACCTCAACGCGCTCTGAAACGTCGACCAACAGCGCAGGCACGCCGTTTGGGCAGCAACTGGCCGAGCATCACAACTACCTGCTTCGCTTTGCGCGTTTG
>JANOLC010000500.1:0-2906 GCA_031419575.1 Burkholderiales bacterium
CCGTCGAAAAATTGCCCTTTGTTCATGTGTTCTCCATCATCGATTTGATCAGCGGAATGGTGATGGCACGCTTGGTTTGCAGGGCGTAGCCGTCAATCAAGTCCAGCAACTCCATCAAGCTGCCCAAGTCGCGGCTGAACCGGGTGAGCATGAAGTCCATCACGTCATCGCTCAAAAACACCCCGCGCGCGTCGGCCACCTGACGCAACACGGCGCGCCGTTCCGGTTCGCTCAGCACTTTCACCCCAAACATATGACCCCAGCCCAGGCGGGTGCGCAGGTCGTCACGCAACTTCAAATCGGCTGGTGGCACGTCGCCCGCACCCAACACCCAGCGTTGCAGGCTTTGCGCGTTAACGAACCAGTTGAAGGCTGCATGCTGCTGCACGGCGGTATAGAGGTGCACATCGTCCAGCAGAATCACGGCCCAGGCGTCGTTGAATTCGGGCGGCTCGTGCATGGAGGCGTCCAACCAGCCTACGGTGGCACCCTGCTCGCGCAAAGCCTCACGCACGGCCTTGAGCAAATGGGTCTTGCCGCTGCCACTGGGGCCCCACAAGTAGCTGGGCACGGGCGAACGGGTGGCGGCGGTGGCCTGGGTGCCAATCCAAAGCGCCAAATGCCGCACCACCGCCTCATTGGGGCCGGTAAAAAAGCTGGACAGGGTCGGCCCGGTGGCCAAGCCAATGTCGAGTGCGATCTGTTTCATCCCGTGAATGCTGAGGTAACTGTTTAGCCGCTGGTTAGCCGGTATAAAGCTTGCTGTTCAGATAGCTGGTTTGCAGCCGCCGGATGGCCACCAGCAGCACAGCACTGGTGGGCAGGGCAATCAGGATGCCGACAAACCCCAGCAACTGGCCAAACGCCAGCAAGGCAAAAATAACCGCCAGCGGATGCAGACCAATGCGCTCGCCGACCAACCGCGGGGTCAGGAAAAAACTCTCCAGCAGCTGACCCACGCCAAACACCGACACGACCATCACCACGACCTTGATAGACGCAAACTGCAGCAAGCCCGCCAAGATCGCCAGCAGCAGGCCAATGCCAAACCCCAAGTAGGGTACAAACATGGCCAAGCCCGTGAAAATACCAATTGGCAACGCCAGATCAAGCCCGAACGCCGCCATGCCCACGCTGTAGAACACTGCCAGGATGAGCATGACCAGCAGCTGCCCGCGCAAATACTGGCCCAACACCAGATCCGCCTCGCTGGTGAAACTGTCGTAGCTCCCACGCAGGCGCAGCGGCACCAGTGCCACCACCCGGCCCACAAATTTATCCCAGTCCATGAGCAGATAAAACAGCGCCGCCGGAATCAAGACGGCATTGCCAATCAGCGCGAGGGCCACGCTGCCACCCATCTTGAGGGATGACAGCAGCGAGGCAAACGCGTCTTCAAAGTTGGCATTGAGGTACTTAAGCACAAACATTTTGATGCTGGCCACATCAAGCGCCACCTTGAACCCATATTGCGCCAGCAGGGGTGACAACCAGGCGTTGAACTTGTCAGCCAGCAGGGGCAATTGCTCGCGCATCAGGGGTGCCTCTTTGGCCATGATAGGTACGATCAGCAGCACCAGGCTGAGCAAGGCCACCACAAAGCCAAATTCCACCAAAATGACAGCCACCACGCGGGGCAAGCGCCCGCGACCCAGATCGTCCAGCCAGTTGACCAGCGGTGTCAGTGCGTACGACAGCACCGCCGCCACCACAAACGGCGTGAGCACCGGCCCCAACAGCCACAAAATGAGCCCCATCACTGCGGCAATGGCGGCCCAGGTCAGGGCGTGTTTTTGGGTGAAGGTGAATTGCATGCGGAAGGTGCAGGAGAGTGCCAATGAAGGTGGAGAAGCGCTGAGGAGGGCAATAAAAAAGGCGATGTCACCAACGCTTAAAATCAACACAAATTCTATCGGGGTCTGGCCCCAAGACCTGCACTACACCAACCGGTGCGCCACAGCCTCCTCAATCCTTCAGTTTTCCCCCTCTCTTCATTGGTAATTTGCACCTATGTCCAGCCCCACCCCCACTCCTACCCCCCTGTCTTACAAAGATGCCGGTGTTGACATCGTTGCAGGCGATGCGCTGGTCGAGCGCATCAAGCCACTCGCCAAAAAGACCATGCGCGAAGGCGTTTTGGCGGGAATCGGCGGCTTTGGCGCACTGTTTGAAGTGCCCAAGCGCTACAAAGAACCTGTGTTGGTGAGCGGCACCGACGGCGTGGGCACCAAGCTCAAGCTGGCGTTTGAGTGGCAGATGCACGACACCGTGGGCATCGACTTGGTCGCCATGAGCGTGAACGACGTGCTGGTGCAAGGCGCCGAGCCGCTGTTCTTTCTAGACTATTTCGCCTGCGGCAAGCTGGACATCGACACAGCAGCTGCCGTTGTGGGTGGCATCGCCCGTGGCTGTGAGCTGTCGGGTTGCGCCTTGATTGGTGGCGAAACGGCTGAGATGCCTGGCATGTACCCCGCTGGGGAATACGACCTGGCCGGGTTTGCCGTCGGTGCCGTGGAGAAGTCAAAGATTCTGAACGGTGCCAACGTGCAAGCCGGTGACGTGGTGCTGGGCCTGGCCAGCAGCGGTGTGCACTCCAATGGCTTCAGCCTGGTGCGCAAATGTGTTGAGCGCGCCTGCGGCACGGGTATCGAACGGGATGAAAGCAAATTACCCGCCACGCTGGATGGCAAGCCCTTCAAACAGGCGCTGATGGAGCCCACCCGCCTGTACGTGAAGAACGTGCTGGCCGCGCTGGCCCAGTTCCCCACCTCAGCCGAAGCCCCCACCGGCATCAAAGCGCTGGCCCACATCACCGGGGGTGGTTTGCTGGAGAACATTCCCCGCGTGCTGCCCGATGGTCTGGCTGCCCACCTCACCAAAGGCAGCTGGCCGCAAACCGAGCTGTT
>JANOLC010000501.1:0-5670 GCA_031419575.1 Burkholderiales bacterium
GTGAGGGGCGAGCCTCTACACTGAGAAATATGAATCGTTCGTGCTGAGCTTGTCGAAGGGCTTCGACAAGCTCAGGGTGAGCGGAAATATCTCAATCTGCCTTGATATTGGCCGCCTTGATGACTTTGCCGTACTTGGCAAACTCGGTTTGGGTGAAGGCCGTCAGCTCTTGCGGTGAACCGTAAGACGGTTTGACCGCCAGGCCCTTGAGCTTGCTGTCCACTTCCGGCATTTTCATGACCTTGCCCAAATCGACGCTCAGGCGCGCGACCACGTCTGTTGGCGTTTTGGCGGGCACATACAACGCGTACCAGCCTTGCACCTCAAAGCCGGGGTAACCTGCCTCGGTGAAGGTGGGCACATTGGGTAGCTCTGGCAAACGCGTGGGTGAGGACACGGCAATGGCACGGATCTTGTCTCCCTTGATCATGGGCATAGCTCCCGTGGTGGTGTCAAAAATGACGGCCAAGCGGCCACCAATCAAATCCATGGTGTGGGCATTGCCACCTTTGTAGGGCACATGGGTGATGTCCACGGCCGCTGCCTGTGCGAACAACTCGCCGGCCAAGTGGGGCGGCGAGCCGTTGCCAGCCGAGCCATACATCACGTCACCCGGCTTCTTTTTGGCGGCATCCACCAAAGACTGCAGGCTGGCGTGGGGCGAGTCTTTGGCGACCGTGGCGACGATGGGAGCCACACCAATCAGGCCGATGGCAGCAAAGTCTTTCATCGCGTCATAGCCTGGGTTGGCAATCAAATGCGGGCTGACGGCATTGCTGGCCAGCGAACCCAGCAAGATGGTGTAGCCATCCGCCGGGGCTTTGGAGGCCAGTGCCGCACCAATGGTGGTCCCTGCCCCGGGCTTGTTGTCCACGATGACAGGCTGGCCCAGGGTCTCAGCCAGCTTCAGGCCAATCAGCCGCCCCACCGCATCATTGGCACCACCCGCAGGGTACGGCACGATCAGGGTCACGGGTTTACTGGGGTAAGTGCCGCTTTGCGCCAGCGACGCCAGGGGAATCAAGCCCGCCAAACCCAGGGCGACGGCAGATAGAACGACACGGCGCGCGTTTGACGGGGTGCGACCAAGTGGTGTGAAAGTGATAAAAGCAGGCATGGGGTGTCTCCGTTATAGGTGAGATGGGTGTTGAACTGACGTACTGCAAACCGGACGGCTTGCAAGATCAACCAAATTCTTTCACAATCTACCAAATACAATCAACAACTATTTCTAAAATAGCTCGATTTATAGGTGAAAACCCTATCAAAATCTACCATTAATGATGAAAACCACCATCCCACTGACCCTGGTTTCGCTGCTTCCCAGCCAGCGACGTGATCGCATTGTTGATTTTTTACGGCGTCACGGTGCGGTGACACTGCAGCAGCTGGCGCAGGCCATGGACGCGTCAGTCTCCACGCTGCGGCGGGATCTGGACGCGCTGGAAGCCGACGGCGTGCTGGACCGCACGCACGGTGGCGCGCTGCTGCGCCAGCAGCACTACAGCACCTTCGAGCCTGACCCGGCCGCCGCTGCAGAGTTGTCACCGCGAGAGAAACGCGCCATTGGCTACGCTGCAGCGGCTGACTTGCAGCCTGGGCAAAGCGTGATTTTTGACAGTGGCAGCACGGTGCTGGAGGCCGCACGGGCAGCCCTGGAGCGACGCATTGATCTGGTGGCCGTCACCAACGATTTGGCCATCGCCCAACTGCTGGGCAGCAGCTCGCAGATCAAGGTTCACGTGTTGGGTGGCGTGCTGCGCCTAGGCAGCAACACGCTGATGGGCGACGAGGTACAGGCCAGTGCACGCCACCTGTGTGCCGACGTATTGTTGATGGGTGCCCACGCCGTGACGAACGGTCTGCTGTCAGAAACCGACCCGGAAGTCGCCGCCGTCAAACGGGCGCTGATGGGCGCGGCCAAAGTCAGACGCCTGTTGGTGGACGCCTCCAAGTTCCGGCCCCGCGCCTTCATGACCGTGTGCGCTGTGACCGAATTGAACGAGGTCATTACCGACACCGGTCTGCTTGCTGCGGAAATGCAGACTCTCAGCCAGTTGGGTCTGCGCGTGACCCAGGTGTCGGTCGCATGAACAAGGCGGGATGGCGCATTCTGGCGGATGACCTGACGGGCGCGCTGGACTCGGCAGCGGCTTTTGCGGGCGCTGGCGACGTGCCGATTAACTTGGGGAATTCATACCCGACTTCCGGTAGCGTGCAGGCGTTGTCGACAGGTACGCGTGATGTGCCCAAGTTTGCCATTCCGGACACTATGGCGAGTGTTGTGGACTGGTTCATACCAACTTCCCCATCAGACCATTTTTCGTTCAAGAAAGTGGACAGCCTGTTGCGGGGCAACACGTTTGCTGAGGTGGCATGGTGGGCAAAACATGGCGGGTTCAAGGGCGTTGTCTTCGCACCCGCATTGCCCGCACAGGGCCGTTTCACCCGCGCCGGGCAGCATTGGGTTGGGCCACCACGACAACCGGATGGGGCGGCGCTTCTACCCGGTCTGGCATTGGCTGACGCGTTTGCTGCGGCAGGTTTATCGGTTCAACTGGCGACCAGTTTCCCGCTTCATTTGTCTGAGACGGGGGGCGTGATCATCCCCGACGTGACCACTGACAGCGACCTCAACCAGATCGCCACGTCAAGCCTTGCGCCCAATGCCTGGCAATGGTTGTGGTGTGGCAGCGCGGGCCTGGCTTGGGCATTGGCCCGAATCTGGAAACTATCACCCACAAAGACATATGCATCAGGCGACGCAACAGCTGCCCCGCTGCTGGTCACTGCCAGCCGCCACGCCGTGCTGCGCAATCAGTTGAGGGTTTTGGGCACGGCGGGCCCGCGCAGCGTGGTGCTGGCTGATCTGTCAAGCCCGCAACCGCTGACGCCCGATGAAGCGCACCAGTCATTGACGCAGCAAGCCCAGCGCCTCGTCACGCATCAGCCGCCGCCACGTCAACTGATGGTAGTGGGTGGGGACACGCTGCTCGCGCTGTGCTACGCCACCGGTACGCAGCAAGTGCTGGCCAGTGCCAGCCCGCGCGATGGCTGGGGCCGGGCACGTCTGCGAGGCGGAACCTGGGACGGCTGCGTTTGCTATTCACGATCAGGAGCCTTTGGCGCGCCCGATGACCTGGTTGCCATGCTTGACACATTTTTAGAGAAAGAACCCACCCCATGACCCAACCCATTCGCCTCGCACTCACCATGGGTGACCCGGCCGGTATTGGCCCCGAGATCATCGTCAAGGCAGCGCACGAAATGCGCGACCTGGTCGATCAGGGCCGCATTCAGCTCACCGTGCTGGGCAGTGGTGACGCGTTGACGCGCGCCGCGCAATTGCTCAAGCTCGACGTCAGCAGCACCAGCGCCCCTTTGACGATGGTGGACGTGGGGCCCGTCAGTGGCCCCATGCCGGTGGGGGAGGTTACGGCCACCGCTGGCAAATGGTCCTATCTGGCGGTAGAACGCGCGGTGCAGATGACCCAGGCGGGCGACATCGATGCCATCGTGACGGCCCCTCTGTGCAAGGAGGCCCTGCACCTGGCAGGCTACCCGTTTGAAGGCCACACCGAGATGCTGGCGCACTTGACGGGCATGCGCGACGGCGTGATGATGCTGGCCCACGGCGGAATGCGGGTGAGCCATGTATCTACCCACTGCCCGTTGTCAGAGGTGCCCAAACGCTTGACCCCCGTGCGCCTGCGCCGCGTGCTGGACGTAACGATTGACGCACTGCGTGCTTTGGGCATTGAGCAACCGCGCATCGCTGTAGCGGGACTCAATCCGCACGCCGGTGAAGGCGGCATTCTGGGCAAGGAAGACGCGGAAATCATCGCCCCCATCGTGGCTGAATATGTCGCAGCCGGGCATCGCGTCACGGGGCCGTGGGCGGGCGACACGGTGTTCATCAAGCTGCGGGCTGCGCAGTTTGATGCGGTGATTGCCATGTTCCACGACCAGGGGCACATCCCGGTCAAGTTATTGGGTTTTTCCATTGACCCGGCCACCGGCGTGTGGAATGCGGTGAGCGGCGTGAACATCACGCTGGGCCTGCCCATTTTGCGCACATCCGTCGACCATGGCACCGCCTTTGACATCGCGGGCAAGGGCCTTGCCAGTGCCGACAGCATGGTCGATGCTTCGCGCTACGCCATGACGCTGGTTGAAGGCCAGCGGCGCGTGGCAGCCTTGTCCCAATCTATGTCGATAAGCCTTTCAAACACTATTTAAAACCGGAGACATCTTCATGCTTAACCTCAAAAAATCACTTCAATTCGCGGGCCGCAACATCTTGGTCACAGGGGGCGGCTCTGGCATTGGCGCGGCGGTCGCGCTGGCCTTTGGCGGTGCGGGTGCCAACGTCGCCGTGCACTATTCCCGCAACCAGGAGGGTGCCGAGGCCGTGGCGGACACCATTCGCAAAGCCGGTGGCACGGCCATCACGCTGGGGGGCGACCTGCTGGACCGGTCTGTGGCCACCCCGTTGATCGAAAAAACCGTGACTGCATTTGGCGGGCTTGATATTCTGATCAACAACGCAGGCGACATGTTTGGCCGCCGCCCGCTGGAGCTGGCCACGGACGACGACTACGACCGCGTGATGGGTTTGAACGTTCATGCGGCCTTTGCCATCTGCCGCGCTGCTGCGCCCGTGATGCGGCTTGCCAGGCGGGGTTGCGTCATCAACACCACATCCATTGCCGCACGCACCGGCGGCAGCGACGGCGTGGGTCTGTATGGCTCGGCCAAGGCGTTTGTCAGCACCATGACGCGGGTGTTTGCGCGCGAAATGGCACCACATGGCGTGCGGGTGAACGCGGTGGCCCCCGGCGTGATCCTCACGGACTTTCATGTGCGCAATTCAACCGCCGAACAGCTGGAAGGTGCACGCAAGAGCATTCCCATGGGCCGCACCGGTACGCCAGATGAATGCGTAGGGGCTTATCTGTTTCTGGCAGACGACACGCTGTCCGGCTACATCACCGGTCAAATCATCGAAGTCAACGGCGGGCAGTTGATGCCCTAACCACCCACTCAAAAAATGGAGCAACTCATGAACAGCCTTCCCACCAACACATTCAAACAAGCCCTGGCCTCTGGCCGCCCTTTAATCGGCCTGTGGTGCAACTTTGCCTTTCTGCCGACCGTGGAATGCGTAGCCCACTCTGGCTTTGACTGGCTGCTGCTTGACATGGAGCACACGCAAAGTAACCTGGACACCATCAGCACCCAGCTGCTGGCGCTGCGCACCAGCCCCAGCGCGGCGGTGGTGCGAGTGCCGTCCAATGACATGGCTTTCATCAAGCGCCTGCTCGACGCTGGCACCACCAACCTGATGATCCCCAACATCCGCAACGCCGCAGAAGCCAAAGAGGCGGTCTCTTACACCCGCTTTGCGCCGGAAGGTGTGCGCGGCGTGGCAGGTAGCACGCGGGGCGGTGGCTACACGCGCTACAAGGACTACATGGCGCGCGCCAATGATGAGATTGCGCTGGTGTTGCAGATTGAATCCCGCGAGGCGCTGGACGATCTGGACGCTATCTGCCGCGTGCCGGGCGTGGACGCGGTCTTCATTGGCCCTTCAGACCTGGCCGCCAGCTTGGGCCACCGCGGAAACTCTGGCCACCCGGACGTGCAGGCGGCCATCAGCCAGGCGATTGC
>JANOLC010000502.1:0-10326 GCA_031419575.1 Burkholderiales bacterium
ATGTAGGCACCGTAGATGAAACCCAGCGTGAGTGTCCCCGCCAGAAATGGGCTGATATCGAGTGTGGCGTCACTGCCAGCCGCTTCAATCAGCGAGTTGATGGCAATGCTGCCACCGTAAAAAATCAGCAGCATCAACACCAACTCAGGGATACCGCGGATGATGGTGGTGTAGGCGGTGGCCAGCGCGACCAGCGTGCGTCGCCCGGACAACTTGGCCGCCGAACCCACCAGGCCCAGCAAAACCGCGACTGCCAAAGACGCCAGCGACACCCCCACCGTGAGCAATGCCCCGTGCAGGATGGCACCGTAATAACCAGTCATTAGCCGGGCATCAAACAACGATTACTTACCGTACACGTCCATCTTGAAATACTTGTCGTTGAGCTTTTTGTAAGTGCCGTTTGTACGGATGGCTTTGATGGCCCCATTCAACTCGCCTTTCAATGCTGTCTCGCCCTTGCGCATGGCAATGCCGACGCCATCGCCGAAATACTTGGGTGTGAACAGTTCTGGCCCTACCGCAACGAAATTTTTACCTTCGGGCTTGCTCAGGAACCCGCCGGTCACTTCCAGAATATCAGCCACTGTGCCGTCGAGTCGGCCTGATTTGATGTCCAGGTAAACCTGATCCTGGGCTTCGTAAGGCGTGACGATGACGCCAGCGCTTTTCAGCTCGCCTATCGCATATTTTTCTTGGGTGCTGCCTTTGAGAACACCAATCTTTTTACCTTTGAGTGAGGCGATATTCGTGAACTTGATGTCGTTCTTGATCACGATTTTGCTCGGCGTGTTGTAGTACTTGTCAGTGAAATCCACTACCTTGCGGCGCTCTTCGGTCATCGACATGGAGCTGATGATCACGTCGTATTTTTTGGCCTGCAGACCCGGAATCATGCTGTCCCATACCTGCTCCACAAACACGCATTTACGCTTGATTTGCTCGCACAGGGCGCTGGCAATGTCCACGTCAAAGCCGGTGGGCTTGCCATCGGCGGTCTTGAAAGTGAAGGGCTCATAAGTCGGATCAATCGCGACCTTCAGGTCTTTGCCCTGGGCAAACGAGATGGTTGAGACAAGGGCAATGGCGGAAATCGCCAAAACAGGTATCAGTTTTTTCATGATAGGGTCAGTAACGGTGGGTTGAGTTTGAAAATGAAGGAACGCACACTCCGTGCCAATTTTAGGGGCGCACTTGCCATTAGCCCCCAAGTGTTTGCCCTAGCGGCCCCTCCTGTTTGGTCTAATGGGGGTCGACCGAATCGAAACCAATCTATGACTTCCACATCACTTTCCAATTTTCACCTTGCTGACCTGTCCAACCCAGTGCTGACGCAGGCGTTGCAACACAAGCTCGATCAAAAAACCAAACCTCAAGGCTCGCTGGGGCAACTTGAATCGCTCGCCATGTGCCTGGGCGAAATTCTGGGCACGGCATCGCCGGTGCTGGACCAACCCCAACTGGTAGTTTTTGCAGGTGACCACGGCCTGGCTGGCCGTGGCGTGTCGGCTTACCCCAGCGACGTGACCTGGCAAATGGTGGAAAACTTCCTGGCAGGCGGTGCGGCTGTCAGCGTGTTGGCCAGGCAAAACGGTATCCAACTGACGGTAGTGGACTGCGGCGTGAAGCACGATTTTTTGGACGGGCTGAGCCATAGTGCGACCCGTCCGGGTCTGTTGGTACGCAAAGCCGAAGGGGCAGAGCTTGGTACCGCTGACTCGTCCACCCAAGCCGCCATGACAGCCGCTCAACGAGACGAGGCCATTGCCCACGGGCGCGCCATTGTGAAAAGCCTGCCGGGTAACGCTTTGCTGCTGGGTGAAATGGGCATTGGCAACACTTCAGCCGCGTCCATGCTGTTGTCGCGCTTGTCGGGTCTGGACGTTGCGGTGTGCACCGGGGCCGGCACGGGCCTGGACGAGATCGCCGTCGCTCGCAAGACCGATATCCTGCGCGACGTGTTGGCCCACCATGCACAAGTCACGGCGCCGCTGGACGCGTTGGCCGCCTTCGGTGGGTTCGAGATGGCCACTATGCTGGGCGCAGTGATGCAGGCTTGTGAGGAGCGCCGTGTGGTGGTGGTCGATGGCTTTATCGCCAGCGCCGTGGTGTTTGTGGCACAAGCCCTGCAACCGCTGGTGTTGCAACGCTGCGTGTTCGCCCACCGCTCTGGCGAGCGCGGCCATGCGTTGATGCTGGAGCAACTCAAGGCTAAACCGCTGCTGGATTTGGGCTTGCGCTTGGGCGAGGGCTCCGGTGCCGCGTTGGCTTGGCCGTTGTTACAGGCGGCCTGTGCAGTTCTGCGCGAGATGGCCAGCTTTGAGTCGGCGGGGGTGTCGCAGAAGGTCTGAATTTTTTGGCAACTACCCCGCCACCGACACCTGCGCCAGCCCTGCATCCACCAGCAGGTTTTGCCCCGTGATGCCATCGCTGTCGTCACTGGCCAGAAACAGGGTGGGGCGGGCGACGTGGGTGGAGTCGAGCCGGAATTTAAGGCACTGCAATTCGATAAATTTTTTGTCTTCTTCCGGGTTGCGCCACTTCTCGGTCTGGCGGGCGGTGACGATGGCACCGGGCACCAGCGCGTTGACGCGAATACCAAATTCACCCAACTCGCGGGCCAGGGTTCGGGTCATGCCTGAGATGGCAGCTTTCGCGGTGGTGTAGCCAATCAGGTTGGGACGGCCCCGCATCCAGCTGATGCTACCCATATTGACAATTGAGCCTGAAGTCCCCGTCGCTCTTAGCTTTCTAGCTACAGTTTGCGTAGCAAACACCTGATGACGAAGATTCAGGTTGAGGCAGTTGTCCCAGTATTCGGGTGTTAACTCGTCCAGTGAATGGCGGTCATCGCGCCCCGCGTTGTTGACCAGGACCTGAATGGTTCCCAGTTTGGCGTCAATGCGCTCCAGCATGGCTTGCAGCGCGGCTATGTCCCGCACATCGCAGGCTTCGTAATACGGTGCTTTGAACCCGGCTGCAGTGATGTCAGCGATTAAACCATTGCCGCCGTCGGGCTTGGTGCCGCAAAAAGCCACCTGAGACCCTTGCGCTGCGAATGATTTGACAATCTCTGCCCCGATGCCCGAACTGCCGCCCGAGATGAATACAACTTTTTTCTGGAGTGAGGGGTAAATGGCAAATGGTGTGGTGGAAGGCATGGCGGTAATCGGCAGGGTTGGGCTCAAAGAATATCGCTTAGCAATACTGGCATTCCAGTGTCAATGCTGCGATGTGCGGCCAAACCAACGGCTACGCAACGCATGCCTTCTTCCAGCGAAATTTCAGCGGGCTGGCCGGTGCGAATGGCGTTGGCAAAATGCTGGTGCTCGATGTAGGATGCACCAAAATGCTGCCCTGCGTATTTGATGTTGGTGTCCCACACCCGGCGGTTAGACACGCCCCGGCCACTGCCTGAGGGCGCGCCCCAGACTTTACGCGTGCCCCAGTCCTCACGCCGCCCATGTCGCAACACCAGGGAGGGGATCAGCGACTCGAGTTTGCCTTCGTCGCCCACAACCACGATGTGCTCGTTGTCAGTGGAATTCTCGGCAAACATGCACAAGTCCAGCATGGCCCGCGCACCGCTGGCGTGCTCGACCAGCACGTAGGCGCTGTCCAGGATGTCAGGCTTGCGACCACCATAGTCCTCATCGAGGTGGTTGACACGCTGCCCACCCGACGCAAAAACACGGACGGCGTGCTCCCCCAAAATCAGTTCCATCAGGTTGAAGTAGTGGCAGCACTTCTCGACCAGCGTGCCCCCGGTGTTGGTGTTGAAGCGGTTCCAGTCATCGACCTTGGGGTAAAAGGGCTCACGGTGTTCCCGGATGGCGACCTGGTGCAGTTTGCCAATGGCTCCATCATGCGCCAGGAGAATCATCTCGGCTACCGGCGGCATATAGCGGTATTCCTGAGCGACCCAGACGATGGCTTTGCGGCCTTTGGCGCGGGTCACCAAATCGGCACAATCGGCAAGCGTGGTACATAGCGGCTTTTCGATCAGCAGGTGGGCATCGGTCGGCAAGGCGTGGCGCATGACCTCGGCATGGGTGAAGTTGGGCGTGGCGATGATGATCGCATCGCACAGGCCGGATTCCAGCAAATCCTGGTAGCGCTCAAATACTTTGGGCTGGACAGCGGCACCATAGAGCAAGGCGGCAGCGCCGTCACGACTGGCGGGGTGGGGATCGGCCAGTGCGGTGACCACCGCACCGTCCAGCGCTTTGAGGTTTTCAATATGCTCGCGGCCCATGCTGCCGCAACCAATGATTCCGTAGCGAATTTTCATCGTCATCCTTTCAAACCTCCCTGCGTCAAACCACCTACAACGCGTTCCTGAAAAAATGCAATCAGCACCGCAATAGGCACGATGGCCACAATCAGCGCCGCTGAAATAATGGGCCAGGGAAAACTGAACTCGCCCTGGTACAGCGTGATGCCCACAGGCAGCGTGCGCATGGAGGCACTGGCGTTGAGTGACAGGGCCAGCAAAAACTCGTCCCACGCATTGACGAAAGCCAGAATGCCCGCGGTGAAAACACCGGGCGCGGCCAGAGGAATCACCACATGCCACAGTGTGCCAACGCGGGTGCAGCCGTCAATCATGGCGGCATTCTCCAGGTCTTTGGGAATGCTCTGGAAAAAGCTCACCAGTACGAGCGTGCACACTGGCAAATTCAGCACGATGTAGGGCAGCACCAAGGCGGTGTAGGTGTTGAGCAGGTTCAGCGCACGCATGGTCTCAAAAATCGGTACCAGCAACGTCACCAGCGGAAACATGCTCGATGCCACGATGGCGGTGAGTATGAGCTGGCGATGCTTCAGGTTCAACCGCGCAATGGCATAGGCCGCGCAGGCCGCTACGAACAACGAGCAGATAGTTGCCAACCCGGCCACGATCAGGCTGTTGCCCATGTATTTGAGCAAAGGTTGGTCGGTAAACGCCTGCACGTAATTGTTCAAGGTAGGGTCGTGTGGCCACCAGGTGATGGGCTTCTGAACCAATTCCACTTCTCGCTTGAGCGACGTGAACAGGATCCAGATGGCGGGGAAGAAACCGTTGAAAACGACCATCGCCGCTGCGGCAATGAGCAGGCGAGGGGATGACCAAAAACCTGTGTTCATGCGCTGTTCCCGATGCGTTTGAGGTAAACCGCCGTCACACACATCGATAGCAGGAACATGCACACGGCCAGCGTGGAGCCATAGCCCATGTCCAGGTACTCAATGGTTGTTTTATGAATCAGCATGGCCAGAGTTTCAGTGGCATTGCCCGGGCCGCCTCTGGTCATGGTGTAGGGGATGTCAAAGGTTTGCAGTGCCGTGATGGTGCGGAAAATGAGTGCCACGATGATGCTGGGCATCAGCATCGGGATGGTGATCTGCCAGAACTGTTGCCACTTGCTGGCCCCATCGACCTCAGCGGCTTCGTACAGCGATTTGGGGATCATCTGCAAGCCGGCCAGCAGAATCAGCGCCATGAAGGAGCTGGTTTTCCAGATGATGGTCAGGCAAATCGCGGCAAACGCCCAATTGGGTCGAAGTAGCCACATGGTTTGATCGCCCGCCTCGGTCACACCCAGGCGGCGCATGACGTCATTCACCACGCCATATTCGGTGTGAAAAAACCACGCAAAAATCAAACCTGCAAAGGACAAGGGCAAAGCCCAGGGCAACAACAATGCCAGGCGCACCGGCCACTGGCGTTTGAAGGGCAGGTTCGCCAGCATGGCTAAACCCAAGCCCACAACCAGCGCGCCGGGTACGGTAATCAGGGTGATCATCACCGTATTTTTGGTAGCGTTCCAGAAGTCCTTGTCTTGCCAGATGTCTGCATAGTTGGCCAGACCCACAAATTTGAAAGCGCCGCTGCCACCAGACAAGCGCAGGTCAAAAAAGCTGTTGTAAATCAACTTGCCGATCGGGTAGACCACGATCAACGCAAGCAAGGCAAAAGCGGGCGCGAGCAGCATCACGCCCAAGGCTTTCTCGGAGGGGTCTCGAAGTTTGGCCAAGGACATGATGGTTCCTGCCCTTGACAGTTAACGCATGACGCGCGTTAGCTTGCTGTCAATTTCGGCCACACCTTCTGCGGGTGTTTTGGTTCTGGCCAAAATCGCGCTGGTCGTTGTACGAATGGCGTCGCTTACTTCACCATAGCGTGCGCTCATGGGTCGGGCTTGCCCAGCAATCACGACGTTGGCCGCGTCTTTGAACCAAGGCACTTGCTTGACCACATCGGCATCTGTGTAGACGCTCTGGATGGTAGGCAATAGTGAGCCTTCAACCGCCAGCATCTTGCTGGACGCAGGCGATGCAAGGTATTGAACCAGCTTGGCAGCCTCAGGCTTGCTCTTGCTGAAGGCGCTCACGGCCCATTGCCAGCCACCCACGCAGGTGGCACTTTTGCCGCCCGCTACAGCGGGCAACGGCATCACACCAACCTTGCCTTTGACTTGGCTGTCAGCGTCGTCTTTGAAACGATCCCAGGCAAAACCCCAGTTGATCGCAAAAGCCACCTGACCGGCCTTGAACTCATTGACGGTGGCAGGCGTGGTGACCTCGGCAATGTTCTTTTTCATCACGCCCTGGTCCACCATCTTGAGCCACATGTCCATGCCTTTTGCGGCCGCATCTTTGTCAAGCGTCATCTTGCCGGAGGCGTCGTTGAAAGCCTTGCCCATGCTCCAGTAAGGCAACAGGAAGGTGCAGACTGCCCCTTCAATCGGGGCACCCTGGATGGACAGGCCTTGCAGGTTGGGGTTCTTTTCACCGTCCTGAATTTTCTTGGCGGCCGCAGACAACTCATCCCAGGTTTTGGGCTCCTTGATGCCGTATTTGTCCAGCAAGTCTTTGCGGTAATACATGAACATCGCATCTGCAAATGCGGGCATTGCCGCAACCTTGCCGCCCACGATGTTGGCTTGTGAATAGACGGGCAGGTACGGCTTCATGGCGTTGACACCGCCCACGTAGGCATCGAGTGGCTCCAGCCAGCCTGCGCCCATGTATTGCGCAGGGTTGACGATGTCGATCAGGTAGATGTCAATGGCGGTGTCTTTGGCATTGAGCACGGTCGACAGGTACTGGCGTTGCAGCTCGGACGTGGCACCGCCAGTCTCAATCTCAATTTTGACGTTGGGGTTGGCTTTTTGGTAGTCGTCAAACAGCTTGCGCATGAGGTCAGGGCGCTGGTTTTGACCACCCGAGAAAACGCGCAATGACGTCTGTTGGGCAAGGGCCCCTGTGGCCAGTGTGGCGCCAAGGGTTAAAGCAATCAGGGAAGGTAGAGCGCGTCGTTTCATGAATGTCTCCTGGAGGTTGGTAAGTGAAAGTGTGAAGTGAACGGGTGAATTGGACAAATTAACGTATAGCCTGACCGGATTGCGCATCGAAAAAATGCATGTGTTCTAGCGCCAGGTAAACGGGCAATGGCGTTCCGGGGCGTTGAGAAAAGCTGGCAGCACACCGAGCAACCAGCTCGCTTGGGCCTACTTTGAAGGTCACCAGCGTTTCGGCTCCCAGCGGCTCGGTCAGCACCACGCTGGCGGGTACTTGTACGCTGCCGGGTTGCGGTGACAAAGCGATGTTTTCAGGGCGAATGCCAAAGGTCAGTTGTGATGCACTTGAGGCTTTGTTGGCAAGCGAAGCAGGCACCTCAAAACGGGCATCACCCAAGTTAACCTGGTTGCCTTGCAAAGTGCAGGGCACCAAGTTCATGGCAGGTGAACCCGTGAACCCCGCCACAAACAAGGCTGCCGGGGTGTTGTAAATCTGGTGAGGGGTCGCATATTGCATTTTGTGCCCGGCGCTCAACACTGCGATGCGATCTGCCAACGTCATAGCCTCCACCTGGTCGTGAGTTACGTAAATGATTGTGGCGCCCAGGCGCTGGTGCAGTTTTTTGATTTCGGTGCGCATTTCACCGCGCAACTGGGCATCCAGATTGGACAGCGGTTCGTCAAACAAAAACACCTTGGGCTGGCGCACGATGGCACGTCCAATGGCCACCCGCTGGCGTTGCCCACCCGACAAAGCCGCAGGTTTGCGGTCCAGCATATGGTCAATGCGCAAGAGTTTGGCGGCGTCCATCACGCGGCGTTTGATTTCGTCCTCCGGTGTTTTGCGAAGACGCAAGCCAAAGGCCATGTTCTCGTACAAGGTCTTGTGGGGGTACAGGGCATAGTCCTGAAACACCATGGCGATGTCGCGGTTGCGGGGCGGCTCGTCATTCACACGTTTCCCGTCGATGATCACATCACCACCGCTGATGCCCTCCAGCCCGGCAATCATGCGCAGCAGCGTGCTTTTGCCGCAACCCGACGGGCCGACAAACACGACGAACTCGCCATGTTGTATTTGCAGGTCAATACCGTGAATGACAGCGGTTTTGCCGTCGTAGGTTTTGGACACTTGTTTAAGCTCAACACTGGCCATATCAATACCCCTGCGCGTGAACTTGGACGACTTGCGACCGGATGGTGGACAGCGCCGAAGCACAAGCGCGCATCAGCAAACCCAGGTCAGACGCACAACCGATGTAGTCAAAGCCGGACGCGCGGTAAATGGCCACCGCTTCGGGCGTGCCACCGACCGTGCCCACGGGCTTGCCTATTGCGTGGCAACGCTTCACACCATCAGCCATGAGTTTGACCACGTCTTCATGCAACAAATTGCCCACATGACCCATGGCACCGCTCAGGTCACCGGGGCCAAAAAACAGCGAGTCCACACCCGGCACGCTGGCAATGTCTTCCAATTGAGCCATGGCCTCGGGGGTTTCAATTTGCAGGATCACACTGACCGCATCGTTGGCCACCTTGAAGTAATCCTTGACCGTGCCAAAGCGTGAGCCGCGGCTCATGCCGGCCATGCCACGCACGCCGTGCGGCGGATACTTGGCTGCGGCGACCGCCTTGCGTGCTTCGTCCGCATTTTGCACAAACGGGAACATGACGGTCTGCACACCCGCATCCAGCACGCGCTTGACCATGACGGTGTCGTTCCACGGCACCCGCGTGATAGGCACCATGGCCGTTCCCGCAATGGCCTGTAGCAAATGGATCACGTCCATCTGATCCAGCGGGGTGTGCTCCATGTCCACCACGCCCCAGTCAAAGCCGGCACAACCCATGGCTTCAGCCACCACAGGTGATGCTGACATGACCCAGCTGCCAACCGGGTAGCCACCCGCAAAGTCTTTGCGGGCCAGCATGGTTTTAAAAGGGTTTTGCATGGCGTAAGTCATCTCAAAAAATTACGGGCTCGGGCGTTGCTGCGGTGCCTTGGAGAAAGTCAAAGTCACACCCTTCATGGGCCTGTGTGACATGCTCTTTGTAGAGGCGGGTGAACCCCCGTTTAAAAATCTGTGCCGGTGCTTGCCACTGAGAGCGACGATGTGCCAACTTTTCATCGCTCACGTGCAAATGAAGACGGCGCTCAGCCAGATTCACTTCGATCAGGTCGCCCGTTTTCACCAAAGCCAGGGGGCCACCCACCGCCGACTCGGGGGAAATGTGCAACACGCAGGTGCCATAGTGCGTGCCACTCATGCGCGAATCCGACAGACGCAACATGTCACGTACCCCCGCCTTGAGCAGCTTCTTGGGGATGGGCAAGTTGCCCCACTCAGGCATACCAGGTGCACCCACCGGCCCTGCGTTGCGCAGCACCAGTACGGTGTTTTCATCACAGACCAGGTTTTCATCGGCCATGGCAGCTAGCATATCGGGCTGGTTGTCAAACACCAGTGCCGGGCCTGTGTGGGTAAGCAATCGCTCCGAGGCCGCGCTGGGTTTGATGACTGCCCCTTGTGGAGCCAGATTGCCATAGAGCACTGCCAGCGCGGCCAGCGGGCTCACGGGTTTGGACAACGGACGAATGACGGCCTCATCGTTGACCTGGGCGGCATCGAGTTGGGTGGCAATTGTCTTCCCCGACACGGTCATCTCACCCACACTCAGCTCGCCGGCAATGGTCTTCATCAGCGCGGGCAATCCACCGGCGTAATAAAAATCTTCCATCAGCCTGTCGCCACTGGGGAACAGGTTGGCCAGCACGGGAATGCGTCGGCCCATGGCGTCCAGGTCGGCCAATGTGAGTTCAATACCCGCGCGGCGCGCCATGGCGATGATGTGCACGGCGGCGTTGGTGGAGCCGCCCAGCGCCATTTGCACGGCCAGCGCGTTTTGAAAGGAGCCACGCGTCATGTTTTTGGTTGGTTTGAGGTCTTCCCACACCATGCCTACAATGCGTTCCCCGCAGCTGGTTGCCTTGCGCGTATGGGCCGAATCCATGGGGGGTATGCTGCTGGCACCGGGCAAG
>JANOLC010000503.1:0-3772 GCA_031419575.1 Burkholderiales bacterium
GCGCTGTAAAAAACCCGCCCTTGACCATGGCGGCGCTTCCACGCGACCGGCATGACCACGCCGTTAATCCAGTCCGCGTGCTCACCGCTGAACGTGGTGGTTGCCAGCACCTCGTTAGAAGGGTCAACGTGCATGTAGTACTGCTCGGAGCGATAGTCGAAATCTGAAAGATCTGCGATCACCGGGTCTTGCAGCTTGCAAATGTTGACGCGGTAGTCAATGACCCCGCCAGGGTGCGCCACCCACTGTCCGCCCGTCATGAACTGGTACTCCACCGAGTCGCGAAACGCGTCACCCATGCCTCCGTGGAACCCGGCCAAGCCCACGCCAGAGCGCACCGCAGCGGTCAGGTTGGCGCACTCTTCCTTCTCGATTTTCGACATGGTGTAAATCGGCACGATCAAATCAAACTGGGCCAGAGCCGGGTCTGCAAAAACGGCGGTTTGCGTTTCAAGGCGCACCTCGAAAGCATTTTTCTGAAGCATGTCCCGCACGATGTGCGCGCATTGCTCAGGTTCGTGGCCATGCCAGCCACCCCAGACGATCAGTGCTTTTTTCATGTGAATTCCTGACTGTTGTAAAAGAATTTTTTAGAGAGACAAGTCCGCGCTCAATCTAGCTCGCCAGGCGGCAAACTAGCAGGCAACGGCGCTGGTCGCCCGGGCCGCGATGCAATCGTGACGTGGCGGCCAGAATCGGAGGAAAGTTGAAATGCTTCCATGACCTCCAACGCATGAAGTGCCAACTCGCCAGAGGCGCGATGGGGGCGGCCTGAACGCAGTGCATAGGCCATGTCGGCCACCCCAATGCTGCGGAAATTACCGTCCCAGTGGCCGTGAGAGATGGGTTGGTCCACCCAGTCCTGCCCCGGTTGCGCCATGGCAATGGGTCCGCCAAACCGGTTGGGGTCCGGTACTTGCAAGCTAGCCAGCGTGCCGTGTAATTCGATGGGTTTGCAACCGTGTTTGGGCACGTCAAAGCTGGTGGCGATGGACACCACAGCGCCATTGACAAACTCCAGCGTGCCCGCCACATGGGTGGCCACCGTCACGTCCATCATTTGCCCCTTGAGCGGCTCACTGATGATCACGCGCTGCGCCCGGCTGCGCGATGTCATGCCCGATACACGGGCCACAGGTCCAATCAAATTGACCAGCGCCGTGATGTAGTACGGCCCCATATCGAGCATGGGACCACCGCCTGGCTGGTAGTAAAAGGCCGGGTTGGGATGCCAGCGCTCATGGCCGGGGCACATGAAAAAAGCGGTGCCTGCGACCACGGAGCCCAGCGCGCCGTCATCAATCAACGCTCTGCAGGTCTGGTGGCCACCGCCCAGAAAAGTGTCCGGCGCACAGCCGACCCGCAATTGCTTTCGGTCAGCCATTTCAATCAATCGGCTGGCATCAAGCACAGTCAGCCCCAAAGGTTTTTCCGAGTGCACGTGTTTGCCTGCGGACAGCACCTGCAACCCCACCTCGACGTGAACTGCCGGGATGGTGAGGTTGACCACAATCTCAACTCCATCGTCGCGCAGCAGCGCATCAATCGTCTGCGCCCTCAACCCGTGTTTGGCGGCTGCCGCCTGTGCCGCGTCAGGACGGATATCCGCCACGCCCCGAACATCCAGCAAAGGAAACCCCACGATTGCTTTGAGGTAAGCGTCACTGATGTTGCCGCAACCAATGACGCCGACGCCGACTTTTTTCATGATGTAAGTGACCTGTCTGTTGAGTTAATTTTTTAGGCGAACTAAATCATAGAAACTTTAATGGTGTGACGAATCAGTAGAAACCCCTAACTGCACTCACCAGCCATACCGCAGCCACTTCAGAGGAAGGAAACGACAACCTAGGGTTAGTCCTATGCCCCTTATCAGGGTTCACCCTGATGGGTCAGTGATGCATAAAACGGTCAAATACTTTACGAATTGGAATCGGTTCCAATTCGGACCAGATCAGCAAACTGCTTTGCCCCATTGCAGCCGCCAACTTGGTCAACTTCGATAGTTATCTTATGGAGACAAGTCGTGAAAAATATCAAAATGTCCATGTTGGCAACACTGATTGCTGGCATGGGGCTCTGTGCCCCAGCTCTGGCCCAGAAGGCTGAAGTGATTCACTGGTGGACCTCTGGCGGCGAGTCGGCAGCCCTCAAACAACTGGCCGACGCCTACAACAAGGCCGGGGGGCAGTGGGTGGACACCGCCATTGCTGGCGGGGACAACGCCCGGGCCGCTGCACTGAACCGCATTGCAGGCGGCAACCCGCCCACCGCGTCACAGTTCAATACGTCCAAGCAATATCACGAGCTGATTGACGCTGGCCTGTTGGCTGATGTGAATGAAGTAGCCGCCAAAGAAGGCTGGGATCAATGGATGCCCGGCCCCATCAAAAACGTCATCAAGAAGAACGGCAACTACTACGCTGTGCCGGTCAACATCCACAGCGCCGCCTGGTTCTGGTACTCGAAGGCGGTACTGGCCAAAGCGGGCGTGACAGAACCCAAAACCGAAGCCGAGTTCTGGACGGCACTGGACAAAATCAAGGCTTCAGGGCAAACCGGTTTTGCACAATCCGGCACGCTGTCGTATGAACGCGCCACATTCAGCGCTGTGTTGCTCCACATGGGCGGACGTGACATGTACCTCAAGTTCTATGGCGACAAAGATGCCAACTTGGTCAAGTCAGCTGCCTTTAAAACGGTGCTGGAGAAATTCAAAAAACTGCGCACCTACGCCGATGCCGGTGTGGCGGGCCGCAGCTGGAATGACACCACTGCGTTGTTGGTGACAGACAAAGCAGGGTTCCAGACAGTAGGTGACTGGGCCAAAGGCGAGTTTCTGGCTGCCGGCAAAACAGCGGGCAAGGAATTTGGCTGCTTCCAGGGCTGGGGCCCCAAGGCTCCCTATATGGTTAGCGGCGATGTCTTCGTACTTCCTAAAACCAGCAACAAGGAAGCCATAGCGGCCCAGCAACTATTGGCCAAGGTGATTACATCGCCAGCGACTCAAGTGGCGTTCAACATGAAAAAAGGTTCCATCCCCATTCGCTCCGATGTGGACTCCAGCGGCATGGACATTTGCGCCCAGGCGGGTGTCATTGCTTTGAAGGACCCGGCACGCGCCACGCCTGACCCAAGCATGCTGATGGCACCCGATATTTTCGGAAACGTGGCTGACGTCGTCACCAAGCTCTGGAACACAGACCTGAAAGTGGAAGACGCACAAGGCCTGTTTGTGAAGGCGCTGGCTTCCAACTGATGCCGACATCTGGCGGGCATGCCCCGCCAGATTTTTCCAGTGCGGCGAGCCTGATACCCGCTTTTCCTGTCGCTCAATAGAACATCTCATGAAAAATCAACGCAAGGGCCCCAAGACGGCCTGGTCGGCGCATTCTGCGCTGCTGCCTATGGGTCTGGTTGTTTTGATCGGCTATGTGGCGTCCATTTTGTGGACGGTGCGCATTTCGTTCAGCAACTCCAAGATGCTGCCCAAGTCCGATTGGGCAGGCATTACCCAGTACCTCAAACTGTTCGCTAATGAGCGCTGGGCAGGGGCATTGATCCACATGGTTCAGCTCGGCGTTTTTTTCATCCTCAGCGCCTTGGTACTGGGCTTTTTGCTGGCTGTGTTCATTGACCAAAAAGTGCGGCTGGAGGGCATCTTCAGAACCATTTACTTGTACTCGTACGCCATTTCTTTTGTGGCTTGCGGCGTGGTCTGGCAATGGATGTTCAACCCGACTTTGGGTATACAACGCTCTTTGCAAAGCTG
>JANOLC010000504.1:0-4205 GCA_031419575.1 Burkholderiales bacterium
AGCGCTTGGTCTTGATGTTGTGAACGTGTGCGTGTTCGCCAGTCTTGATGGCAGCCACCACTTTGCCGATGTCCACCCCATATTTGATGACGGTATCGCCCACCGCCATGTCTTTCATGGCGACTTTGTGGCCCAGGGGAATGTCTGCCACGCAGGGAATCTGGATGGTACGGTCTTCATCAAGAATGAGTGCGGTGAGCTGCTGGCCCGCCTTGACGTTTTCGGTGACAACGACAGCCACGCTGTCTTCGGGGTCATGCAAAACACAATGAATCATGGGGTCTCCATTAAAAAGAAGGAAGAAAAATTGAATAGCGAGGGGCAGTCTAGTAGCTTCAAAACCTTTGTCAATTGAGTCATATATATGACTTGGATGAATTGATTTGTTAACTTTAGAATCCGGGTATGAAAAGCGACAAAGAAAGCACACACATGGAGCTTGGCCCCATCACTGACGCAGGTGGCGTGCCGTTGTATCGGCAAGTCAAACGCGCCTTGATCAAACTGATCGAGAGTGGCCGTTACGCGCCTGCTGACTGCCTGCCCAGCGAGCAGACCATTGCCAGCAGCCTGCAGGTGAGCATTGGTACCCTGCGCAAGGCGGTGGACGAGCTGGTGATGGAGAACGTGCTGGTGCGCCGCCAGGGCAAGGGCACGTTTGTGGCCATGCACAACAACGACCGGTTTTTGTTTCAGTTCTTTCATGTTGAGAAGCGTGCCCAAGACCTGTCGCAAGAGCATGAGTACCCGGCAGTTGAATGTGTTTCGTTTGAGAAGACGCGGGCGACTGACGACGAGGCGGTTGCTTTGGGCCTGCGACTGGGCGACCCCGTGTTTCGCGTGGGCAACCGGCTCAAGTTGTCAGGCCGCCCCGTGGTGTATGACCGGCTTACGGTTTCCGCATTGACGTTCAAGGGCCTGACCGAGAAGCGGTTCACCGAGCGGCTAAGCACGGTCTACCACCTGTACCAGCGCGATTACGGCATCACCGTGCTGCGCGCCCAGGAGCGGGCTCGCGCTGCATCGGCCAGCCGCGAGGTCTGCCGCATTCTGGGCGTTGCGCCGGGTTTGCCGGTGCTGGAAGTCCATCGCATTGCACTCACGTTTGGCGACAAGCCGGTTGAATACCGAATTTCCACCATCAACACGCAACATCACGACTACGTGAGCCTGCTCTCCAAACGCCTATAGACCTCTGTAGCCCTCCATAGCCCGCATCTAGCCCATATGTTCCAAAAAATTAGAGACATAGTCTCTGACCATCTGCCAGGCACCATGGTGTGCGTGGTCATTGCGCTGGCAGCCACGTTTTTGTCAGAGCACTACGGCGGCCCACAGTTGCTGTATGCGCTGCTGATTGGGCTGGCGTTTCACTTTTTGATGTTCAACCCGCAAATCAAGAAGGGTGTTGATTTTTGTGGCCGCACGGTGCTGCGCTGCGGGGTGGCGCTGCTGGGTGCGCGCATCACGTTTGACCAGGTTCGTCAGCTGGGTTTGACCACGGCCATCGTCATTGCGCTAGCGCTGGCTTGTACGATCGTATTTGGCATTGTGTTGGCGCGCTGGCTGGGGCGCACACCTGCTGAGGGCGTGTTGACCGGCGGGGCGGTGGCCATTTGCGGTGCGTCCGCAGCACTGGCTATTTCAAGCGTGTTGCCACAAACGCGTGATAACGAACGCTTTACCTTGCTGGTGGTGGTGGGGGTGACGGTGCTGTCCACCGTGGCGATGGTGATTTACCCGTTCTCGGTTCAACTGCTCGGGCTGGCCCCTCAGGCCGCCGGCATCATTTTGGGCGGCACCATCCATGACGTGGCGCAGGTGGTGGCCGCCGGCATGATTCTGGGCCCCCAGGCGGGTGACACCGCCACGCTGGTCAAGCTGTTTCGCGTGATGTTGCTCATGCCTGTGGTGGTGGTGATCGTCGTGGCATACCGCAATCATCCCTCGGTGAAAGTCTCCAACCAGCAGGTGCCGCTGATTCCGGGCTTTCTGATGGCCTTCATCGTGCTGGTTTTGCTGGCCACGGTGGGCATCATTCAGGCGCCCATGGCCAAGCTCGCCGGGGACGTGTCACGCGGCCTGCTGGTGACGGCCATTGCCGCGGCGGGCATCAAAACCAGCTTTGAAGACCTGGTCAAGCTGGGCTGGCAGCCGGTCATCATGCTGGTGGGGGAGACGGTGTTCATTGCCGGCTTTGTGCTGATTGCCGTCATGGCATTGAAACTTGGGGCCTGAGGTCACTCGGTCGGACTCGATAATGCATGCCATGAACGCCCTGCGTCACTACCTGCTCGCCATCCAGTTTTTTACCCGCATTCCCGTTACCGGGCGCTTGGCTGATTGGGTGGGCTTCAGCCCGGCGATGCTGCGGGCCAGTACGGCGCATTTTCCCGGTGTGGGGTGGTTGGTAGGTTCATTGGTGGCGGCGGTGACCTGGGGCTTGCTGACGGTTTTGCCTGTCAGCCCGTTTGCGCCACTGGTGGCAGCGGTGTTGGGCACGGTGGTCAGCGTGTGGGTGACGGGTGCCTTTCACGAAGATGGTCTGGCAGATGTGGCTGACGGGCTGGGTGGCTCCATGAACCGCGAGCGTGCTTTGGTCATCATGAAAGACTCACGCGTGGGTGCTTTTGGTGTGTTGACCGTGGTGCTGATGCTGCTGGCCAAAGTGGCGCTTTTGGCGTTGATTGGCTCCGTAAGTGCTGTGGCGATGTGCGTCGGCCTGTTTGTTGCGCATGTGGTGTCCCGCACTCTGCCTTTGATTTTGATTCGGGCCATGCCGCATGTGGGCGATGATGGCAACACCAAGTCGAAACCGCTGGCGGATCAGATCAGCTGGGGCAGCCTTCTTGTGGCATTTGTATGGTCAATAGGTGCTGTAGTCCCCGTGTACTGGTCATTTCCTGCTATTCATTTGATAGTTCCTCTGTTCCTTGCCGGGTTGGCGCTGCTGTGGATGGGGCGGCTGTTCTGGCGGCGTTTGCAAGGTTTTACCGGCGACTGCCTGGGCGCCACGCAGCAAGTGTGCGAGGTGGCGTTTTACCTGGGGCTGGCGCTGACTTTATGAGTTTTTGTATGAGTTTTGCGCCGTGACGCTCTGGCTGGTTCGGCACGCCCAGCCGTTGGTGGCACCGGGCGTTTGTTACGGGGCCACCGATGTGCCTGCCGACGAGAAGGCAACGCTGGCAGCCGCTCAGTCTCTGGCGCTGGTGTTGCCTCACGGCATCCAGGTCATTACCTCTCCGCTACAAAGATGTGAGCAGCTTATCCAGTGTTTGCGGGGACTACGAGCCGATTTGACCGTAAAAAGTGACCCGCGACTCGTGGAAATGAACTTCGGCACTTGGGAGGGCCAGCCCTGGGATGCCATCCCCCGCCAGGAGCTGGATGCCTGGACCGGCGCGTTTGAGACCTGGCGCTGCGGTGGTGGCGAATGTGTGCAAGACCTGATGCAGCGGGTCGCCGCCGCGTGGGACGACGTTCAGGTCGCTGGCCAGCCGACCGCTTGGATCACGCACGCGGGCGTGATTCGGGGGGCCAGTTTGATTTCAAAAGGGGTGTGTAGGGTGACTTTGGCCAGCCAGTGGCCACAAGATGCACCGGCTTTCGGCCAATGGACGTGCGTTTCAATGGGCCGCGTCTGATTCAAGCTAACTCAGACTTGAGTCTTGGGCTTGAAATCGCAATAAGCGCTGACACCGCACTGCCAGCACAACGGCTTTCGCGCCTGACACACGTAGCGCCCGTGCAGGATCAGCCAATGGTGCGCATCGACCAGATACTCAGGCGGGATACGTTTGAGCAGCGTCAGCTCCACCTCTAGCGGAGTTTTGCCAGGGGCCAGACCGGTGCGGTTGCCCAGCCTGAAGATATGCGTGTCCACCGCCATGGTGGGCTCGCCAAATGCCGAGTTGAGCACCACATTGGCTGTTTTGCGCCCCACGCCGGGCAGGGCCTGCAGGGCATCGCGGTCACGCGGTACCACACCACCGTGTAAGTCGATCAGCATCTGGCAGGTTTGCAACAGGTGTTTGGCCTTGCTGTGGTACAGGCCAATGGTCTTGATATAAGCCTCCAACCCTTGCAGCCCCAGGTCGAGAATTTGCTGCGGCGTGTTGGCTACGGGGAAGAGTTGGCGCGTGGCCTTGTTAACCGAGACATCGGTGGCTTGCGCCGACAGCAGCACGGCGGTCAATAACTCAAAC
>JANOLC010000505.1:0-2518 GCA_031419575.1 Burkholderiales bacterium
CCAACCGGGCGCAGGATTTCTCAAACCGCTGCTTGATCAGCTCGGCCCACAGGCCGCTGCCCTTCATGCGGGTGGCGAAATTGGCGTCGTAGTCCTTACCACCGCGCATGTCGTGAATGCGCGCCATCACCCGCGCCGCACGCTGCGGGTAGTGCAGCGCCAGCCAACCTAGAAACAGGTCGTTCAGCTCCCAAGGCAAACGCAGCACGGTGTAGAAGGCGGATCGTGCTCCCGCCTCATACGCGGCCTGCAACACCTGCTCCATGTCGTCGTTCAAAAATGGAATCTGCGGTGCCACGCTCACCCCCACAGGCACACCAGCCTCGGCCAGCGCGCGGATGGTGCGCAGCCGCCGCCAGGGCGCAGCCGCGCGGGGCTCCAGCTTGCGGGCGAGTGTGCCGTCCAACGTGGTGATGGTGACGTACACCGCTGCCAGGTTGCGCGCGGCCATGGAGGCCAACAGGTCCAGATCGCGTTCCACCCCGCTGCCCTTGGTGACAATGGCCACCGGGTGGTGACAGCGGGCCAGCACCTCCAGCGCGGCGCGGGTCAGGTGCAGTTCGCGTTCAATGGGCTGGTAGCCATCGGTCACCGTGCCCAGCGCAATCAGTTTGGGGACATAACTGCGTGCTGACAGCTCCCGCACCATCACCTCGGCCAGGTTGCGCTTGGCGATCAGGCGCGTCTCAAAGTCCAGCCCTGGCGACAGGTTGAGGTAGCTGTGTGTGGGCCGCGCGTAGCAGTACACACAACCATGCTCGCAGCCGCGGTACGGGTTCAGGCCATGGTCAAAATGAATGTCGGGCGAATCGTTGTGGGTGATGGCGCTCTTGCAGTCTTCAAAGGTGACGTGGGTTTGCAGCGGTGAATGCTCGGTCTGAGCATCGTCCTGCAGCGTGCCCCAGCCATCGTCAAACGCGTCGCGCTCGTCGCTTGAGAAGCGGTGCGCCATCTGCGTGGCCATGCCACGGCCCTTGATGGCATGGATGGGGATGATTGTGGAAGTTTCACGCATAAAAATGGCCTGAAGTCCCCGTCAGCATTGAATAGTTTGCTATTAAATATAGAGTGTCTCAGGCTCGCGGCATTCATGCCTGGGCGGGCCGGGAGGCTGAGGCAGGGCCACAAATGCGCCAAGTGCATCCAGCGGGCTGGCCGTGCCACCCGCAGCCACCTTGAGCACGTGGGTGTAGATCATGGTGGTGGACACATCGGTGTGGCCCAGCAGCTCCTGCACGGTGCGGATGTCGGTGCCCGCTTGCAGCAGGTGGGTGGCGAAACTGTGGCGCAGGGTGTGGACGGTTGCGTGTTTGGCGATGCCCGCTTGCGCCAACGCGGGTTTCAGTTTGTTGCCCAAACGCTCGTCAAACAGGTGATGGCGACGCTCTATGCCAGTACGCGGATCAAGGGAGAGCTTGCCAGATGGAAACACCCAATGCCACGACCAGGACTGGCCCGCCCTGGGGTACTTGGCCTCCAGCGCATGCGGCATATAGACCCCACTTCGCTGCGATGCACGGTCTGCAGCCCACAGTGCGCGTGATTTGGACAACTGCACGCGCAGGCCGTCCACCAGGCTGCGTGGCAGCATCACCACCCGGTCTTTGTCGCCCTTGCCGCTGCGCACCACAATAACGTGGCGGTCAAAGTCGACATCTTTCACTCGCAGGTTCAGGCCTTCCGCCAGCCGCATTCCCGTGCCATACAAAAGTCGCGCCAGAATGCCTTCAGCACCCTCCATCAAGGCAAGCACGGACTGCACCTCTGCGACAGTCAAGACAACCGGAATCCTTTTGCGCTCTGGCGGGTGACCTATAGCTTGCAGCCAGGGCAGATCGAGACCCAAAACCTCTTTGTACAGAAAAAGAATGGCATTGAGCGCCTGGCGGTGCGTGGCTGGCGACACCTGTCGCTCTGAAGCCAGCATGGTCAGGAAAGCTTCGACCTCCGGCTGCCCCATCAAACGCGGATGCCGCATAGGCCCGCTGCGGCCATGCCAGCGGATGAAAAAGCGTGCCCAATACACGTAGGCCTTTTCGGTTTGCAGGCTATAGTGCAAATACCGGATGCGCTCACGCAGCTGGTCCAGAACACGCGTTGACTGGAGAACCGGAACGCCGACTTTGGGGTTTTCAATATACCTGTTCATTTATACAGTATACTGCTCCAACACTATGACAGACAACAGTTTTCCATCATTGCGCGGTCCATGTTATTCCGTGGACGGCCCAGGTACCTGGCAAATTCACCGGATACATCAAAGTTAGAGAGCACCGGACAAGGAGGAGGACAAGATGCGAACGATTTCGTGCTTATCGGCTGTGGTACTTACACTGTTGTTGATTGGGTGCGCCGGCATACGGACAGCGCCTAGTCCGGAGGTCCGCCAGGCTTTGGCACCAACCGGGAAGCTGCGTGTGGGTGTTTACCCTGGCAGCCCCATGTCCATGCTTCGTGATCCCAAATCTGGAGAAACAAGAGGCATCAGTGTTGATCTGGGCAAGGAACTGGCGAAGCG
>JANOLC010000506.1:0-1572 GCA_031419575.1 Burkholderiales bacterium
CCTCACTGAAAGACGCCATGACGCCACGCACCATTGCATTTGTAAAAGTCGCTGTCGCCTTCGTGGCCGTTGTTACGCTGGTTGGCATTCCTGCAAGTCGATTGGCGCCGGGCACCACGTTGGCGGCGCTTGCTTTTTACATTGCGTGTGCTTTTGGCGCTCTCGTCGTTTTAACCGTGGGTTCGTTGCAATTGGCTCAGTTTATTTTGCGCAAGGGCGGTACCGACCCGCAATGGTTCTGGTTTGATGGTGAGCCTCCAGGCCTTGTGCAGCTACGTGAGGAAAGTAAGGCTGGCAGGTTGGGTCAGCAAAGCGGAATGCGATAGCAACCCGAGATCAACCCATCGGTCGGGTTACTTTCAGGTGCCAATTTATCTGGGCGTTCAACAAACCGCCATAAACGCCTGTCCAATTTACGGGTAGCTTTGTGAAAACCACCATTGCATGAATTTTTGGCAGTCGTTTAATCCGAAGGTATTTGCATCGGCCAGCATGACCGATCAAGCCCTGGCACAGGTAGATGCCTGGCCGGCTTCTCCGCAAGTCAGCGTATTGCACTGCGGCCAGCAGTCTGTGGCAATGTTTTGTGAACTTAAAACTATCCGTAAATAACCTATACTGATTTCCCATGCGCGACACCCGCGTGTGGAGCAAGTATGACAAGAGTGACGTCGTGGGAAGTAACGGATGACTTTTGGAGTCGTGTTGAGCCGCTGATCCCGCTAAGGCAACGTTTGACGAATCAAACCTACGCCCGCAAGAGTGGAGGCGGACGAAAACCCAAAGATCCCCGGCTTGTCTTTGAAGCCATTGTTTTTGTCCTGCGCACTGGCTGCCAGTGGAAGGCACTCCCCTCAGAACGCTATGGCAGCGCCAGCGCGGTTCACGCCCGCTTTTTGGAGTGGGAGAAAGCCGGCGTCTTTGAAGCCCTCTGGAAGTCGGGGCTTGCTGAGTACGACGAGTTTGAAGGCATTGCCTGGCGATGGCAAAGCATTGACGGGGCGATGATGAAAGCGCCACTGGCACAGCAAAGCGTTGGTCCCAACCCGACGGATCGGGGGAAAAAATGGCAGCAAACGCCATTTGCTGGTGGACGGACGTGGCGTCCCGTTGTCTCTCGTCGTGACCGGGGCTCACCGCCATGATGTCTCTCAACTCGAAGCTGTGCTCGATGCCATCGTGATTGAGCGGGCCAGCCCGCCTGTTAGAAGGCACAAGCACCTGTGCGCTGATGCTGGCTATACCGGGGCACCTGCGCTGAAGCTCATCAAGGAACACGGCTATATCCCGCATGTCAAAGGCAGGGGACAAGAAGCCATTGAGCTCAAACGCATTCCAGAGAAAAAGGCAAGGCGTTGGGTTGTTGAGGTAGCGCACAGTTGGTTTAACAGGTTTCGCAAACTGCTGGTGCGATACGAGAAGCTAGACCGTAGCTTCCTGGCTCTTAACCACTTGGCCGCGTCCATCATGGCGTTCAGAAAGATCAAATTGGACATAAATATTATTTACGGATAAGTTCTAAGTCGCAAAGCCAATTTTAAAAGCGGGCAGTTTCATGATGCACACACAGCT
>JANOLC010000507.1:0-3650 GCA_031419575.1 Burkholderiales bacterium
CCAGTGGCCGGGTCACTGTCCAGGATTTCCGCGAACTGGATATTGAGGACCTGTTGGGGCGGGACCCGGTACCACCAGATGCCGCGTTGCTGACCTCTCATCTTCAAGGGCAGGTGGTCTTGGTCAGCGGTGCCGGTGGCAGCATTGGTGGTGAACTGTGTCGGCAAATCGTGCTTCAAAACCCGGCCAAGTTACTTCTGCTGGACCACAATGAATTTGGCCTCTACACCACTCATCAAGAACTGCAGTCGATTTGTTCCGCCAAAGCGTTGACGGTGGCGCTTGTTCCCTTATTGGGCAGTGTCTCCAACTACCCCCGGCTGTTCGCCATCTGCCGGATGTACCAACCGGCCACGATCTACCACGCCGCTGCCTACAAACACGTGCCCATGGTTGAGGACAACGCGGGCCAGGGCGTTGCGAACAATGTGTTGGGCACACTCAATATGGCGCGTGCTGCCATTGAAAACTCGGTCGGTCGCTTCGTTTTGATCTCAACGGACAAGGCAGTACGCCCCACCAATGTGATGGGGGCGACCAAGCGCATGGCCGAGTTGGTGTTGCAGGGTCTGGCTGCCGACAGATGTCCCGCTTTTGAGGAAATGCCGGGGGCAGTAAATACGGCAAATTCACTGCGGCCACCGGTCGAAAACCAGACTTGCTTCACCATGGTTCGCTTTGGCAATGTCTTGGGCTCCAGCGGTAGCGTCGTCCCCCTGTTTCGCAAGCAGTTAGCTGAGGGGGGTCCCCTGACCGTGACACACGCCGATGTCACCCGCTACTTCATGACCATCCCGGAGGCCGCACAGCTGGTTTTGCAGGCAGGTGCCATGGCCCATGGTGGCGATGTGTTTGTGCTGGACATGGGCTCGCCCGTCAAGATCATGGATTTGGCCCGGCGCATGATTCGCCTGTCAGGCCTCTCGGTTCGGGATCAGGAGAACCCGCATGGTGATATTGAAATTACGGTAACGGGTCTACGCCCTGGCGAGAAGTTGTTTGAGGAGTTGTTGATTGGCGACAACCCTGAGTCCACTGATCACCCTCGCATCATGAAGGCACACGAGCAATTTCTGCCATGGGCGCAATTGCAGGCCGAGTTGATTTTACTGGCCGAGGCAGCCCAAAACGACGATCTATCTGCCATGCAGCAACTTCTTGAAAACTATGTTCAAGGCTACCAACCTGGCGGTGGAAGCGCGCCAACCAGTCGTTTTTGAGGGGCGGCTTGGATTTGACCAGCGCGTGAATGCGGCACAATTTGAGCTTCACCTCAATCGATGCCCTTCATCTCTCATCCTTCATGACCGACACCAGCCATATTGCCCCGCGCGACAAAGCCGAAATTCTGGCGCAAGCGCTGCCTTACATCCGCAAGTTTCACGGTAAGACCATCGTCATCAAATACGGTGGTAACGCCATGACCGACCCGGCCTTGCAGGCTGACTTTGCCGAAGACGTCGTGTTGCTGAAACTGGTAGGCATGAACCCCGTTGTGGTTCATGGGGGCGGGCCGCAGATTGAAAATGCGTTGAATCGCTTGGGGAAAAAGGGTGAATTCATCCAGGGCATGCGCGTGACGGATGCCGAGACCATGGAAGTTGTCGAATGGGTGCTGGGCGGCGAGGTGCAGCAAGACATCGTCGGCCTGATCAATCAGGCGGGGGGCAAGGCCGTGGGCCTGACAGGGCGCGACGGTGCCATGATCCGTGCTCAAAAACTCAGAATGCTGGACTCCAAAGACCCGAGTAAAGAACATGATGTGGGTCAGGTGGGCGACATCGTCAGCATCGACCCCAGCGTGGTCAAAGCCTTGCAAGATGATGCGTTCATTCCCGTGATCAGCCCGATTGGATTTGGCGAAAACAACGAAAGCTACAACATCAACGCCGACGTGGTGGCCGCCAAATTGGCCACTGTGCTGCACGCTGAAAAGCTGATGATGTTGACCAACATCACGGGCGTGCTTGACAAGGGCGGCAAGCTATTGGTTGATTTGACGGCGCGCCAGATTGATGAATTGTTTGCGGACGGCACCATCAGCGGCGGCATGTTGCCCAAAATCAGTGGTGCGCTGGATGCGGCTAAAAGCGGTGTGAATGCCGTGCACATCATTGATGGGCGCGTACCGCATGTTCTGCTGCTTGAAATCCTGACGGATCAGGCCTTTGGGACGATGATTCGGTCTCACTGATCCTTGCCATCAACACCTACTCATCGAACATGTCTGACGTAGAAAAAATGGCCACTGATGTACCCCCTGAATCTGCACAAGCGGACGACGCGGTGATTGAAGTAGCAGCGGTTCATTCGAGAAAGCGCCCCAAACCCGGCGAGCGGCGCGTTCAAATTTTGCAGGCACTGGCCGCTATGCTGGAGCAACCCGGCTCCGAGCGCATCACCACCGCTGCATTGGCGGCCAGGCTGGACGTGAGCGAGGCGGCGCTGTACCGCCATTTCGCCAGCAAGGCGCAGATGTTTGAGGGTTTGATCGATTTCATCGAGCAAAGCGTGTTCTCTTTGATCAACCAGATTGCTGACCGCGAGAGTGCTGCGGTCACATCAGATGCCCCCATAGACCCCACCGCCGGTGCGTGCCAGGCGGGCAAAGTGGTCGCCATGCTGTTTCAGTTTGCCGAGAAAAACCCGGGCATGACGCGGGTGATGGTGGGCGATGCGCTGGTGTTTGAACACGAGCGCTTGCAGCAACGCATGAACCTGTTTTTCGACAAGATTGAATCGGCCTTCAAGCAGTGCTTGCGGGGTGTTGCCCAGCAAAATGGCTCCGCCACACCCACGGTAGACACGCAAATTGCAGCGTCGGTATTGACGGCTTTTGTAGCAGGCCGCCTGCAGCGGTTTGCCCGCTCAGGTTATCGGCGACTGCCCTCCGAGCATTTGGAGGCCAGCTTGGGCCTGATGCTGTAGATTATTTGCTATTTAATTTGTAGCGAACTATTAAATATTGACGGGGACTTGAGCGGTTTTTCCCCTGAAAACCCGGCTCACAGACTTGTCTGGCAACCGACCTTCAGCCCCGCGTTCACAATCTCCTGCCAGGTCTGGTCATCCACGCTGATACCCTCGACCTGACGCAGGGCACGCGTCGCGCGCTCCGGGTCACCGGCAATCTGCACGGCCTCAAAACCGGGCGCGGTCGGTCCGGCTTGCAACCAGTTCACAAACTCAACCGCCTCCGTTTCAAACGCGGCCTGTGTTCCCAGCCGGGCCGGGTCGATCAGAATGGTCAGCATACCGTTGACCACCGCCCGCACTGCCGGGTCGGTAGCTTTGTGCCAGGTGCCACCACCGCTGAGCGCCCCCCCCAGCAGCTCGCAGGCCACGGCCATGCCGTAACCTTTGTACTCACCAAAGGTCATCAACGCGCCAAACAGACCATTGCTTTGTGGCACCACCACCACGCCGGGCTCGGTAGTGGGGCGGCCATGTTCGTCGATGAGTGTGCCGGGCTCCACCTGAATGCCCTTGTTGTAGGCCACACGCATCTTGCCTTGGGCGACGCGGCTCGTTGCAAAGTCGAGAACAAAAGGATCTTGTCCTTTGAGCGGCACCCCAATGCAGCAGGGGTTAGTACCAAAGCGGCCATCGCCACCGCCCCAGGGTGCCACCACGGGGCGCGACAGCACGTT
>JANOLC010000508.1:0-2753 GCA_031419575.1 Burkholderiales bacterium
CAGGGGCCGGTGGTGGCGGAGTTGCAAAAGCTGTTCTTGGCGACTTGGGTCACTCAAAAAGGTGAACCATTGGCCGCCAAAAGTTATTACCCCGAGTTAAAGCCTGCAGGCAAGCATGTGGTGCGCGCCATTGGCAGTTCACCCGAGGAGCCCTACAGTTTAATTTATGCCACGCTGATGTCGGCGATTGGTAGCGCGGAGACTAGCGTGTTTCTGACCAATGCCTACTTTGCACCCGACCCGCAGCTGCTGGCGGCATTGATCGCAGCCGCTGCACGGGGTGTGGATGTGAAACTTATCCTGCCCAGCCACACAGATTCCTGGATGGTGTTTCACGCAGGAAGGGGCTATTACGCGCAACTGTTGCGCGCGGGAGTCAAAATTTATGAACGACGCGGGGTCATCCTGCATTCCAAAACCGCGTTGATTGATGGCGTGTGGGCCACCGTGGGCTCCACCAATCTGGACTGGCGCAGCTTTTTGCACAACTATGAGCTCAATGCTGTCGTACTCGGTGCAGAGTTTGGAAGCCAGGTGCAGGCTATGTTTGCCAAAGACCTGGCCGCGAGTGATCAGGTCACACTGACCCAGTGGGATCAGCGCTCATTGGACCAGCGCGTCAAAGAGCTGTTGGCCCGCACCTTCGAATATTGGCTATAAACCAGCTCGTCACTTCAGTTTCGGTGGCCAGACTGAGTCGTCAGGCTCAACAAGCCCATCAAGACGACACCGATGGATGCGGCAAGCAACATGGACTTAACGGGCTCGTGCTTGATGTAGTTCACCGTGGTGTCTGAAGCATGTCGGGCTTTGCTGCGAATGCTGTCCAAACCCTGCTGAGCCAAGGCGCTGACCTGATCGGTGGCATGAGTGACTTGATTGACCAGGGGTTCCGCTTGGTGGCGCATTTTAAGGACGGACTCTGCCAGACTGTCGATAGCTTCATTGGCCGCTTCTTGCGCAGACGTAATGACACGATCTGTCGAATCTGAAATTTGTGTGGCGAAGGTTTCGACCGGGGTGGCTTGCGTGTTGAAAAACATAGGGACTCCTGAGAAGTTTGGTTTGAGAAGAGATATTCAGTGTCCTGCTGAAGCCCGCTTGCTGCGATAGGGGGTATCGCCGCTACGCTGTCGGCTCCCTGTTTAATTGGCTGTAGGACTGCACGCCGCGGTCAGAGCCGACGAGTGGGTAGGACAACTACTACGCCAACAAGCGGCGCAGTCCGCTGTTCAGCAATGGCCTGATTTTTCATACTTGCCTCAAGGTCGAAGCAGCATGTGGATATCGTGTCCACAAACGGTTTTGACTCCCCAAACGCTTGTCCGGAGATCATCATGAAATCAATTTTGAAAAGCACCTTGTCCGCCGTGACCATTGCCGCAATGGCGACCGGCGCAACGCAAGCCCTGGCACAAGTTACCTTCTACGAAAACGAGGGTTTTCAAGGACGCACCTTTTACACCGAACGGCAGGTCACCAATTTCAGCCAATACGGCTTTAATGACCGCGCTTCGTCAGTCATCGTGCTGGGCAATCGCTGGGAAGTTTGCGAGAACGCCCAGTTCAACGGCCGTTGCGCGGTGTTGCGCCCAGGGCGTTATCCTTCCATGGCGTCGATGGGTTTGAACGACCGTGCGTCGTCGGTTCGCTTGATCAACGCCAAGACACGCATCAACGAAGACCGATACTCGCCACCACCTCAACAGGTTTACGATAACCGTCGCCGCCGCAATGAACGTTTGTATGAGGCGGATGTGACTTCGGTGCGTGCGGTGGTGGGTCCACCTGAGCAGCGTTGCTGGATCGAGAAAGAGCAGGTGGTGCAGCCACAGGCCAGCCAGTCCAACGTCCCCGGTGCCGTAGTGGGTGCGTTGATTGGTGGCATTTTGGGTCACCAAGTGGGGGCCGGACGAGGCAATGACCTGGCCACTGTGGGTGGTGCCATTGCAGGTGGAGCCATCGGGGCCACTGTGGGGCGCGATGGCCGCCCGGTTCAGCAACCCACCGCCCCAAGCGTGCAACGCTGCACTACTGTTCCCAGCCAAGCCGCCCCCACGCTGTGGGATGTGAGCTACAACTTCCGGGGACAGGAGCATCGCTTGCAAATGACTTCCCCGCCGGGCCGCACGGTCACAGTGAACCGCCTGGGTGAACCCCGAAACCAATACTCACCATGAACGCGATCACCCTTCTTGTGCTTCTTCTTGTCACGCTGCCTATTCTCGGTTTGGCCGTTTTGGGGTGGCTGGCGATGGAAGATGACGCAGGTGACTTGTGTGCCATGCCCAACTTCAACGGCCTGCAATTTGAAGATTGATTTCCCCCATTTCCCTCAACACTTTTTTACTCAAAAGGACAATCATGAAAACCTCAACCAACCTCAAAGCATCAATTCTCGCCGCAGCCATGCTGGTGCTGCCAGCGGCTTACGCACAGACCATCAACAAAGCGGATTACAACGCGGGCAAGACACGCATCAGCGCGAACTACAAGGCCGACAAAGTAGCTTGCGATGCGCTCGCGGGAAACGTCAAAGACATCTGCAAGGCAGAAGCCAAGGCCAAAGACAAAGTGGCCTTGGCTGAGTTGACTTACAGCTACTCTGGTAAGCCTTCTGACCAAACAAAAATTTGGGTGGTGAAGGCCGAAACAGCTTACACCGTGTCTAAAGAGCGCTGCGACGACCTGGCCGGCAATGCCAGAGATGTGTGTGTCAAAGAAGCCAAGGCAATTGAAGTCAAAGCCTTGGT
>JANOLC010000509.1:0-1868 GCA_031419575.1 Burkholderiales bacterium
GAAGGCGGCAGGCGTGGCCCGTTCACGTGCGAAAACCCGCAACCTGCACGCTCAAACACCGATCCGTTTTCCAAAATCTGGGTGATCCCGTTGCCCTGCAAAGCCTCACCTGGGGCTTTGGACCAGGCATCCACCAGAAACTCACCACCGTCAATGGCTGCGATGGCCGACGTAATCCGGTTCTGCAAGCCCTGCAAATAGCTGCGAACCCTTATCGAATTTACCGAATTTACCGAATTCATCAGCGTTTCACCGCCCTAAAACCAATGTCGGTGCGGTATTGCGCGCCGTCAAAGTTGATGCCACGCGCCACGTCATACGCCCGCTGCTGCGCCAGCTTGACGTTGTCGGCCAGCACCGTCACACACAAGACTCGTCCGCCCGAGGTCACCACGGCACCGTCTTTGTCTGCCGAACTAGCGGCCAGCGCCGTGCCCGCATGGAACACCATCACGTCATCGGCATCTTTGGGCAAGCCACTGATGGCATCGCCTTTTCGGGGTGCTGCCGGGTAGCCCACCGCGGCCATCACCACACCCAGTGCGGTACGGCGATCCCATTCCAGCTCAATCTGATCGAGGTTGCCGTGCGGACCGGGTTCGGTGGCGGCCATCAACACATCCACCAAGTCAGTCTTGAGCCGCATCATGATGGGTTGCGTCTCCGGGTCGCCCATGCGGCAGTTGAACTCCAGCGTCTTGGGGTGACCCTGGGCATCAATCATCAACCCGGCGTACAGGAAGCCGGTGTAGGGGATGCCGTCTTTTTCCATGCCCCGTATGGTAGGCAAGATGATCTCGCGCATGGCGCGAGCATGCACATCAGGTGTGACCACGGGCGCGGGAGAATACGCGCCCATGCCGCCCGTATTGGGCCCTAGGTCGTCATTGAGCAGGCGTTTATGGTCTTGGCTGGCGGCCAGTGCCAGCACGTTTTTGCCATCCACCATCACAATGAAACTGGCCTCTTCACCTTGCAGGAACTCTTCAATCACGACCCGAGCGCCACCTTCGTTGTGGACAATATCCAGCGTATTGCCCAGCATGTTGTCCGCCAGCATGAAGTCGATGGCCTCGTGCGCTTCAGCCAACGTCACAGCGACCACCACGCCTTTGCCGGCGGCCAGGCCGTCAGCCTTGACGACGATGGGCACACCCACCTTGTCCACATAGGAATGCGCAGCGGAGGCATCCGAGAAGGTTTCAAACGCAGCTGTCGGAATGCCATGGCGTTGCATGAAAGCTTTGGAAAACGCCTTGGAGCTCTCCAGCTGCGCAGCAGCCCGGGTCGGGCCAAACACCCGCATGCCCTGTTGGCGAAATGCATCAACCACCCCGGCAGCCAGCGGGCCTTCCGGCCCCACCACCGTCACCGCTATCTTTTCAGTAGCTGCCCAGGCCCGCAGGGCAATGACATCCGTGATGTTGACGTTTTCAAACCGTGGGTCACGCGAGGTGCCGCCGTTACCCGGCGCCACATAGACCTTGTGCACCTTGGGCGACTGCGCCAGCTTCCAGGCCAGAGCATGTTCGCGGCCCCCTCCCCCAATCACCAAAACTTTCATATCTCACCCTTCAATTATTCTTCGCTGTGAATGTGTGCGTTGTGGAAAACAGCCTGCACATCGTCCAAGTCTTCCAGAATGTCCAGCAGCCTTTGCATGCGGGTGGCCTCGTCGCCGCTGAGCTCAATCGGGTTTTCGGCGCGCATGGTGATCTCTGCCACTTCAGGCTTGAACCCGGCAGCTTCCAGCGTGTTTTTGATGGTTTCAAACTCGGTGTAGGCGGTCAGCACCTCAATGGCGCCGTCATCGTCGGTGATGACATCCTGTGCACCCGCTTCCAGAGCGGCCTCCATCAGCTTGTCCT
>JANOLC010000510.1:0-1594 GCA_031419575.1 Burkholderiales bacterium
TCCGGCCGTCTGCCCGTGACGGGTGAAAGCGTGGCGTGCGCGGGCTGGACGTTTGAAGTGGTTGACCTGGATGGCAAGCGGATTGACAAGGTGCTGGCAACCCAGGCCAAGCCCCCTTCAGCGTGATTCATGCCTGACAGCGATTAGATTCGCCCCGCCAGGCGGTAAGCCCAAAACCCGGCGATTTCATGCAGCGTGTAGTACCACCGTTGCGCCCCACCTTCCAGCGAGTAATCGAACCAGCCAGTGGTCGTGTCAGGCGTACGAAAGTCCACCGGGTAGGCGGTCACATTCCAGCCGACTTTGCGAAACACCGCCAACGAGCGTGGCATGTGCGCCGCCGTGGTCAGCAGCAGCCAGGGTTGCGTCTTGTCCACGCCAGGTAGTTCAGCGCTCATGACGGCATTGTCAAACGTGGTGTTGGAGCGCGCCTCATAAATGACCCGGCTGCCGTCCACGCCCATCAGGTCAAAGTAGATTTTGGCCCGATCCGCCTCGGTGAGCTCCTGCTTCACCAAACTGCCTTCGCCGCCTGTGAATAGCAGCTTAAGTTGAGGGTTTCGCTGCATCAACCCCACGGGAACGGTCATGCGCTCTGCACCGTTGTTCAAGGCGATGCGGCCTTTGGGCTTCCACATGACTGAGCGCTCCAGCGCGCCACCCAGCACCACAACGCCTGCATAGTTTTCAAGGCTGGCGTAAGGGTCTAAGGCGGGGGATCGGGTTTCCAACTGGTGCATCAAGGTGTTGATCGGTAGCTGCCACCCGATCAACACCAACACTGTCAGTGCGGCTGTGCAAAGGCTCTTGCCCAACAGCGGCCGATGCGGCATAACGATTAGGCCCAAGGCCAATAAAACAATCACCCATGACAAGGGCTGGCAAGCGAAAGAAAGGAGTTGGGCGGCAAAAAACATGGCGAGACTATCGCACACCGCAACCCTTCAGGGACACCCTCCAATCAGCGCTAATTCACGATCAACAAATAGACCGTGGCGACCTGGAACGAGTCATAAGTAGACGTGGCCACCAAAGTGATAGGAACCGATGCCGGCAAAGGGTACTGTGCATAAGTGCTTACAGCCACCGCGGATTGGCTCAGATTGGTTGTGCGGATATTGACGCCCGCGTAGTACACCTGCGCACCATAGGTGACGGCAGTGCCACCGATCAATATGTTCCACACTACAGGCTCTCCAGCGTCCAGATTCAAGGTCTGGCCCGCGTGGATGGCAATGTCAAGCGATCCACCCGGTGCAATGGGTGAATAGCTGCCCGGCTGCCCTCCTATCGCCACACCAATGTTTAAGTTGCCGGGGGGGCGCACGTACCCGTTGCCCCCGCCACCGCCGCATGCGCTCAGAAGCAACGCCGCAGTGGCGGCGGTAGCCGCCATGCATAGCCGCCGCCTGCCATGGTCAGGGCGGAATAACCCGATGCGGGCTTCATCCGCCTTGCTTTGAGTAGTGAACATAGCTGCCTTTCGTGATTCCCGGGCATCCCCGAGGTTTAACCAAGATTCCGATGACCCCAAGGCGTGCCGACGCACACGGCGTTTTGGCAGGCACGACAAAAAGGGGACCGGGCCATAACC
>JANOLC010000511.1:0-2788 GCA_031419575.1 Burkholderiales bacterium
CCGTCTCGCTCCCTCAATCTCACCGGTGCCTCCAATTTTCGCGACCTGGGCGGTTACGTGGGGCAGGGCGGTCGGGCTTTGCGTTGGCGGCGGTTGTTTCGCTCGGACCATCTGGCGGCGCTGACGGCTGACGATGTGGCACAGTTGTCCGGGCTGGGTGTAGGGCGGGTGTTTGACTTTCGGGGTGTGGACGAACGCGCCCCGACGCCCTGTGCGCTGCCCGGCGCGCAGGTGGTTTCGCTGGCGATTGAGCCCACGGTGGTGCAGGGTATGCAGGCGTTGATGGCGCAGGGCAACGGTATCACCGTGCAGGACACGGTGCGCCTGATGCAACAAACTTACCGCGCCTTTGTGCACCATAACTCGCCGCGTTTTGCCGAGTTGTTTGAGCATTTGTTGGATAGTGACGCACCGCTGGTGTTTCATTGCACGGCGGGCAAGGACCGCACCGGGTTTGCCGCTGCGCTGATCTTGCTGGCGCTGGGCGTGCCACGAGATGTGGTGATGCAAGACTATTTGCTGACCAACGAATTTTTCAGAATGCCCAGCGCGGGCCATGGGTTTGCACCCCAGGAGGTGCTGGAAGTGCTGTGGCGCGTGCAGGAAGACTTTTTGAATGCTGCGTTGTTGACGGTTGATACCGACTTTGGCGGTGTGGAGCCGTATCTGACAAACCAGCTGGGCTTGGGGGTTGCGCAGCGTCAGCGGTTGGTCGATTTGTACCTGGCGGGTTGATCGGGGTTAGGCTGTGATTTCATACAGTTTCCGCTAAAATAACGGGATGCCCAAGCCCCCCCTCACGCCTGTTCTCACGCCTGCTCCCCTTGCGCTGGCCGCCGTGGAAGACACGGTCCAGCCCACGACCGGCACCTTCGTTCGTTACCCCGATTCGCCGTTTGAGTTGTATCAGCCTTACCCTCCAGCGGGTGATCAGCCTGAGGCCATCAATAAGTTGGTGGAAGGGGTAAACGACGGCGAGGTGTTTCAGACCTTGCTGGGCGTGACGGGTTCCGGCAAGACCTTCACCATGGCCAATGTCATCGCCCGGCTGGGGCGGCCTGCGATTGTGTTCGCCCCCAACAAGACGTTGGCCGCGCAGTTGTACAGTGAGTTCCGCGAGTTTTTCCCCAAGAACGCGGTGGAGTATTTCGTCAGTTATTACGACTACTACCAGCCAGAGGCCTATGTGCCGCAGCGAGATTTGTTCATCGAAAAAGACTCGGCCATCAACGAACACATCGAGCAGATGCGTCTCTCATGCACCAAGAGCATTCTGGAGCGGCGCGACGTGGTGATTGTGGCCACGGTGTCGGCCATCTACGGTATCGGGCAGCCCGAGGCCTACCACCAGATGGTAATGACGCTGCGGGTGGGTGACAAGCTCGGCCAGCGGGACGTGATTGCCCAGCTCATTCGTATGCAGTACCAGCGCAACGACATGGATTTTTCACGCGGGGCATTCCGGGTGCGCGGCGATACGATTGACATCTTCCCCGCTGAGCACAGCGAGATGGCAATTCGCCTGGAGCTGTTTGACGACGAAATTGAATCGCTGCAGCTGTTTGACCCGCTGACTGGGCGCATCCGCCAAAAAATCCCGCGCTTTACTGTGTACCCCAGCAGCCATTACGTCACTCCGCGTGAGCAGGTGTTGATGGCGGTGGAAACCATCAAAATTGAGCTGTCGGACCGGGTGAAAGAATTCGTCAGCCAGGGCAAGCTGGTAGAGGCCCAGCGTCTGGAGCAGCGCACCCGGTTTGACCTTGAAATGCTCAGCGAAGTGGGGCACTGCAAGGGCATCGAGAACTATTCGCGCCACCTGTCAGGCTCGGCACCGGGCGACCCGCCGGCCACCTTGACGGACTATTTGCCCAAAGATTCGGTGATGTTTCTGGACGAGTCCCATGTGCTGATTGGTCAGTTTGGTGGCATGTACAACGGTGACCGTTCCCGCAAAACTACCTTGGTGGAATACGGCTTTCGACTGCCCAGTGCCCTGGACAACCGACCGTTGAAGTTTGAAGAGTTTGAGACCAAGATGCGCCAGGCGATTTTTGTCTCGGCCACTCCCGCGCAATGGGAGAAAGACCACACGGGGCAGGTGGTGGAGCAACTTGTGCGCCCCACCGGCCTGGTGGACCCCGAGGTGGAAGTGCGGCCCGCCACCAGCCAGGTCGATGATGTGTTGCAGGAAATCCGCATCCGCGTGGAGAAACACGAACGGGTGCTGATCACCACACTCACCAAACGCATGGCCGAGCAGTTGACTGACTATTTGAGCGATAACGGTGTGAAAGTGCGGTACCTGCACAGCGATATCGACACGGTGGAGCGTGTGGAGATTCTGCGCGACCTGCGCCTCGGTGCGTTTGATGTGTTGGTCGGTATCAACCTGCTGCGCGAAGGGCTGGACATTCCCGAGGTGTCTTTGGTAGCGATTCTGGACGCCGACAAGGAGGGTTTTTTGCGCTCCGAGCGGTCGCTGATTCAAACCATTGGTCGGGCGGCCCGCAACATCAATGGCCGCGCCATTTTGTATGCCGACAAAATGACCGATTCCATGACCCGCGCCATCGGTGAGACGCAACGTCGGCGGGAAAAGCAGGTTGCTCACAACCTGCTTAATGGCATCACGCCGCGCAGTATTGTCAAACAGGTGCGCGATTTGATCGACGGGGTCTACAGCGAAAAAGCCGGCAAGGAAGCCGAAAAGCTGGAGCGTGATGCCATGCAGCGGGCACAAGTGGAGGACATGAGCGAGAAAGACATTGCGCGGGAAATCAAACGG
>JANOLC010000512.1:0-1923 GCA_031419575.1 Burkholderiales bacterium
GAACCGCAACGATGTGCATGCTTTCAAAGAAAACATTCCTGTTGCCGAAGCCGAACAAACCGCCATCGCCACCATCCTCTCCGACATGGACACCGAACTCACCGCCCTGCAAGAGCGTCGCAGCAAAACCCAAGCCCTCAAGCAGGCCATGATGCAGGAGCTGCTGACCGGCAGAATTCGACTGGTATGAAAGAAAACCAAAACACCGAATGGAAGGAGTCCTGGCGCGACGACTACTTGCGCTGGGTCTGCGGCTTTGCCAATGCCGAGGGTGGCACGCTGGTCATCGGGCGCAATGACCAGGGCCAAGCGGTGGGCGTGGCCAACGCCGCCCGGCTGCTGGAAGAAATACCCAACAAGGTGCGCGATGTGCTGGGCATCATGGTGGATGTGAATCTGCTGGTTGAGGGCGGCAAGGAGCTGCTGGAGATTCGGGTGGAGCCTTACCCCAACCCCATCAGCTACAAGGGCGAGTACCACTTTCGCAGCGGCAGCACCAAGCAAGAGCTAAAGGGTGCGGCGCTGTCGCACTTTTTGCTGAAAAAGCAAGGGCTGCACTGGGATGGTGTGGCACTGCCCGGCCTGAAGGTGGCCGACCTGGACACCAGTGCATTGGCCTTGTTTCGCCAGCAGGCCGTGCGCAGCCAGCGGTTGCCAGACGCGACGCTGCAAGAGCCTGACACTGCGCTGCTGGAGCGCTTGCACTTGCTGGAAGGCGGCGTGTGCAAGCGTGCCACCGCGCTGCTGTTTCATGCCGATCCGGGGCGCTGGTTTACCGGTGCTTTCGTGAAAATTGGCTTCTTTGAGACCGATGCCGATTTGCGCTACCAGGATGAGGTGAACGGGCCGCTGCTGGTGCAGGTGAACAAGACCATCGAGGTGCTGCAAGCCAAATACATGAAGGCGTTGATCAGCTACGACGGCTTGCAGCGCGTGGAAACCTGGCCGGTGCCACTGCCCGCGCTGCGCGAGGCGGTGCTCAACGCGGTGGTGCACAAGGACTACACCAGTGGCGCGCCGATCCAGATCAGTGTGTACGCCGACAAGCTGATGATCTGGAACTCGGGCCGCTTGTCCCCCGAGTGGACAGTGGAGCGTTTGCTAGGCAAACATGCGTCGGCACCCTTTAACCCCGACGTGGCCAATGCATTTTTTCGCGGTGGACAGATTGAGTCTTGGGGGCGCGGCATTGAGCGCATGGTGCAAGCCTGCCTGGATGCCGGTTTGCAGGCCCCAGTTTTGCAACTGGAAGACGGCGGGGTGTGGGTGACGTTTGCGTTTGCCCCAGCCAAGCCCCTGGTGAGGGGTGAAAAGTGGGGTGAAAAGTGGGGTGAAAAGTGGGGTGAAAAGTGGGGTGAAAAAGCCACCGCTACCCGCTTGGCAATGGTGCAAGCCATGCGCCGCAACCCGCAAATCAGCACCGTGGCGCTGGCTGCTGAAGTGGGAATGACCTCAACCAGTGGTGTCGAAAAACATTTAAAAGCCCTGCGCGAGGCCGGTTGCATCCGCCGCGTAGGCCCGGCCAAAGGCGGCACCTGGGAAGTGATGGAGGACATTTTGTGACCGAACAAGCCCGCTCCGAACGCAAGACGCAAAACCGCGTCATCGATCAGTTCACCAACAAGGCACGCCCTGACTCTTTGGGTTACCGGTACCTGGGCGAGTGGAACAAGCGCGAGAACAACCGCCCGATTGAGGCCGCCCTGCTGCGCGATAACCTTGCAGCCCGTGGCTATTCCCCGGCCCACATTTCGGCTGCCCTGCAAAAGCTGGAAGCGGCCGCCGACACCACCGGCATCACGCTGTACCAGGCCAACCTGCGCACCTACCAATGCCTGCGCTACGGCGTGCAGGTTCAAATTGCGGCGGGCGACGTTCACAAAACCGTTGATTTGATCGACTGGGCGAATCCCGAAAGGAACG
>JANOLC010000513.1:0-7778 GCA_031419575.1 Burkholderiales bacterium
ACCTGAATTTTCAAGTCCAGCAAACCACCTACTCCAAGGCACGCTATGGCATCTACTTTGAGCATTTCCCCCAGCGAACTCCAACTGCCCTCCTTTTACAAGTGGGAAAAAGAGCGTGCTGACAAGGTTTTTTTAACCCAACCCATCGGTGATGGTGCCTTGCGTGACATCACTTGGGCGCAAGCAGGTGACGAGGCGCGTCGCATCGCCACCTGGCTACAAGCCCAGGGCTGGCCTGCGGGCAGCAACGTGGCGATTTTGGGCAAAAACAGCGCGCACTGGATTCTGGCGGACCTGGCTATCTGGATGGCGGGCCATGTGTCCGTGCCCAGTTACCCCACCTTCAACGGCGCAGCGCTGCGCTACATCCTGGCGCACAGCGAATCACGCGCCTGCTTTGTCGGCAAACTGGACGACACCGACAGTCTGGCCGATGGCGTGCCTGTCGGTGTGTCGCTCATCACGCTGCCGCTGGCACCCGCGAGCGTCAAGGCCGCGACTTGGGATTCCCTGCTGACCACCAACGCACCGCTAAAAGGCCACCCGACGCGTGACGGCAAAGACCTGTGCACTTTGATCTACACCTCAGGTACCACGGGCAACCCCAAGGGCGTGATGCACAGTTTCAACTCCATGGCCTGGGGCCTGAAAAGCGCCACGCTGCGGGTCAAGATGAACAGCGACGACCAGCTGCTGTCTTACCTGCCACTGGCCCACGTGGCCGAGCGCATGCTGATTGAGCAAGGTGCCCTGAAGTACGGCAGCCACATCTTCTTTGCCGAGTCGCTGGACACGTTTGTGCAGGACTTGCAGCGGGCGCGCCCCACCATCTTTTTCTCGGTGCCACGCCTTTGGGTGAAGTTTCAGCAAGGCGTACATGGCAAGTTCCCACCCAAGAAGCTCAACTTCCTGCTCAGCCTGCCCATTTTGGGTGGCATCGTCCGCAAGAAAATCCTCAAAGGGTTGGGGTTGGACCAATGCCGTATTGCCGCGGGTGGCGCGGCCCCCATGCCACCCGATGTGTTGCGCTGGTACCGGGATCTGGGCCTGGACTTGATCGAGGTGTACGGCATGACCGAGAACAGTGGTGTGTCCCATGCCACGGTGCCCGGCACCAGCCGCCCTGGCACGGTGGGCCTGCCCTATGAAGGCATTGAGAGTCGCATCGACCCTGAGACGGGTGAAATTCAAATGCGTGCGCCTTGCCTGATGTTGGGCTACTACAAAGACCCGGCGCAGACCGCTGCAACCTACTCAAGCGATGGCTGGTTTCGCACGGGTGACAAAGGGCAAATTGAGCCGGATGGGTGCCTGCGCATCACGGGTCGGGTCAAAGACATCTTCAAGAGCAGCAAGGGCAAATACGTGGCCCCGGCACCGATTGAAGACCTGCTGGTCACCCACCCCGACATTGAAGCCTGCGCCGTCACCGGGGCTAATTTTGCGCAACCCCTGGCCATCATCATGCTATCGGCCGATGCCTTGGCCCGCGCGGGCACGGCTGATGGCAGGGCGGCTTTGGATGCGTCGCTCACTGCTCATATGAAAGGCGTCAACGCGCAGCTGGAAGCCCACGAAAAGCTGGACTGCATGGCGGTGGTGGACACCACCTGGTCGCCGGAGAATGGCTTCGTCACCCCCACCTTCAAGGTGAAACGGGCACGCATTGAAGAATCCTACGGCAGCCACTATGAGCACTGGTTGGCGCAAAACAAGTCGGTCGTTTGGGCGAGTGCCTAATTTTGAGTTGTGGAACGGGGGTTACGGGGGTGCTGCACGCAGGCCGACATCTCGTTGGAATAGTGCTGATAGCGCTGAGCGTCAGCGTGGGTGCCCAAGCGGTGTTCGGCGTTGCGCCCGTCAAGAAACTCGTCACGCGTCCCAGCACGCTACCCGTCTCGATACGCAGCGCCGCAGACACCGTCAAATTTGAGGACACGATTGCTCAGCGCACACTAGCTTGCACGGGCTGTCACGGGCCCCAAGGCCGTGCCGGCCCAGACGGTTATTACCCGCGCATTGCAGGCAAGCCAGTCGGCTACCTCTACAACCAGCTGCTCAACATGCGCGAGGGCCGCAGGCACTATGCGCCAATGACGAGTCTGCTGGACCCGCTGTCCAACACCTATTTGCTGGAGATTGCCCAGTATTTTTCGACGCTGGATCTGCCCTACCCCTCCCCATTAGTCAGCGCGGCTACTAGCGGGGATTTGAAGCGCGGTCAAACCTTGGCTCTGCATGGGGATGTGGCACACAACATTCCGGCTTGTGGGTCTTGCCATGGCAAAGCGTTGACCGGCGTGGCACCCAACGTGCCCGGCCTGCTGGGCTTGCCCCGCGACTACTTGAACGCCCAACTGGGGGGCTGGCAAACCGGCCAGCGCCAAGCCCATGCGCCGGACTGCATGGCGCAAATTGCCAAGAGATTGACGGCCAACGATGTGACGGCGGTCGCGTCGTGGCTGGCCTCTCAGCCTGTTCCCAGCAACAACAGACCCGCCGCTGTGCCGCCCAAACCAAATTCACTGACGCAGCCGGACAGCACCAAGACTGCCTGCGGCAGCGCCATGCTGCCCACCACCTCAACCCAAGCCACGCCTGCCGCTGCGCCCAGCAACGAGTTGATTAGTCGGGGCGCCTATCTGGCCAAAGCCGGAAACTGCATGGGTTGCCACACCACGCGCACCGGTGCAGCCTATGCAGGTGGGCGCGCCATCGACACGCCTTTTGGCAGGGTGTATTCCAGCAACCTCACACCCGACAACGGCACTGGCCTGGGGCAATGGCGCAGCGATGATTTTTGGGGTGCCTTGCACCACGGCGTCTCCAAAGATGGGCGACGCCTGTACCCCGCGTTTCCCTACACTAACTACACCCAAGTCGTCCGGGCCGATTCAGACGCGTTGTTTGCCTACTTGCGCAGTCTGCCCGCCGCAGTGGCACCCAACACGCCCCATGCCTTGCGCTGGCCCTACAGCACCCAAGTCGCGCTGATGGCTTGGCGCGCGCTGTACTTCTCGCCCGGCGAGTACCGCAGCACGCCGCACAAGTCAGCCGAATGGAACCGGGGTGCCTATCTGGTACAGGGCCTGGGGCACTGCAATGCTTGCCACGCCACGCGCAACAGCCTGGGTGCCACGGGTGGCACTGAAGACTTGGCCGGGGGTCAAATTCCGATGCAAAACTGGTACGCACCGTCTCTCACATCCAACGCCGAGGCCAGCCTTGCCGCGTGGGACACCTCGCATGTGGTGGCTCTGCTCAAAACCGGCACCACATCCAAAGCTTCCGTGTTGGGCCCTATGGCTGACGTGGTGTTGGGCAGCACCCAGCACCTGACAGACCCCGACCTGAACGCCATCGCCCGGTACCTTAAAGACCTGCCGCAAGCACCTGCGGCCACACCGCCGACGGTGATAACAGCAGTGCCTGAGAAAAAGGCCGACTTGGGCACCCAGCTGTACAACAAATACTGTACCCAATGCCATGGAGACAAGGGCCAGGGGGTGCCGGGCGCTTACCCACCGCTGGCCGGCAACCGCAGCGTCACACTGGCCAACAGCGCCAACCTGTTGCAAATTGTCATCCACGGTGGCTTTGCACCCGCAACAGTGGGTAACCCGCGCCCGTATGGCATGCCGCCTTACCGCCTGCAGTTGAATGACGCGGATATCGCCGCCGTGGTCACCCACATTCGCACGTCTTGGGGCAACCGGGCAAGCCAGGTCAACGAGATGGATGTCGGCCTGCTCAAAAGCGCGTCAAAACCATAGCCGAAACGCAGATCACGGGCCCAAGCAGGCAAGAAACAACGTACATAATTCAGTATCCCCTTGATGTCTGGATGAATCCCATGAAAACACCTCTCGTTTCCCTCTTGGTCTTGGCACTTGCTGGCTGCGCAGGTCTCTCAAGCGGCCCTGAAAAAGACAAGACCTACCGCATCACCATCCTGCACACCAATGATCACCATGGCCGTTTCTGGAAAAACTCGGACGGTGAATACGGCATGGCGGCCCGTAAAACGGTGATTGACGGCATTCGGGCTGATGTGGCGGCCAGTGGTGGCCACAGCCTGCTGCTGGACGGTGGCGATGTCAATACTGGTGTGCCCGAATCTGACCTGCAAGATGCTGTGCCTGATTTCAAAGGCATGAACCTGCTGGGCTACCAGGCCATGGCCGTGGGCAACCATGAGTTTGACAAACCACTGGGCATCTTGAAAATGCAGCGTGATCTGGCCCAGTTCCCCATGTTGTCAGCCAATATTTACGACCGGGGCGAGCGCATGTTTGCACCGTACAAAATTTTCACACTGGATGGCCTACGGGTGGGCGTGATGGGCATGACCACTGAAGACACCTACAAAATGGTGCTGCCTGAAAACGTTAAAAACATTGAGTTCCGCAGCGTGATTGCTGAAGCCGCCAAAGTGGTACCTGAGCTGCGGGCCAAGGCGGATGTGGTGATCGCCGCCACGCACATGGGGCACTATGAAAACGGCGACCACGGTACTCAGTCGTCTGGTGACGTGGAGATGGCCCGCGCCGTTAAAGGCATTGATTTGGTGGTCGGTGGGCATAGCCAGAACGCCGTCTGCATGAAGGCCGAAAACTTGCGCGATGAGGCCTATGTTCCGGGCAACGAATGCAAGCCCGATCGCCAAAACGGTACGTGGATTGTGCAAGCCCACGAATGGGGCAAATATGTGGGCCGTGCCGATTTTGAATACCGCAATGGTGAGTTCAAGCTCGTCAAATATGCGCTGATTCCGGTCAACCTGAAAAAGCCGGTCAAGGACGCAGCGGGCAAAACCACCCTGGTGACTTACACCCCAGAAATCATCGAAAACCAAGAGATGTTGGCCCTGTTGTCGCCCTACCAGGAGTTTGGTCAGGCGAAGTTGAATGTGGAGATTGGTGCCACCGATGGCAAGCTTGAAGGCGACCGCGCCGTCATACGCGCCAAGCCCGCGTCAATGGGCGTGTTGGTGGGCCTGGCCATGATGGACAAGACCAAGGCCGACTTTGCCGTGGTCAACGCGGGCGGTGTGCGCGACTCCATCCCTGCGGGCAAAATCACCTACAAAGACGTGCTCAAGGTGCAGCCGTTTGGCAACACCGTCACCACGGTTGATTTGACGGGCAAAGAAGTCATGGACTACCTGAATGCATCGGCAAAAATGTCAGTCGGCTCTGGCGCATTTGCCCAATTTGCGGGTATTCAACTCGTCATCAAAGCCGGTGCGGTGGTCAGTGCCAGCATCAAGGGCGCACCCATCGACGCGCAGAAGACCTACCGCATGGCGATTAACAACTTTCAAGCCACGGGCGGTGACGGCTACCCCAAAATGTCTACCCACCCCAGCTACACCAACACTGGTTTTGTGGATGCGGACGTGATGCGCGGCTTTATTGCTGCCAAGAGCCCCCTTAAAGCGGCAAGCTATGAGCCCGGCGATGCCGTGGTTCGTCAATAATTTCGGTACTTTTCAACTAGGAGAAAAAAATGGCAAAAGGTCAACAGAGTCAAAAGATGGTCAAGAAACCCAAAAAAGACACATCCCCCCCCAAACCCGTGTCACCCGACGCGGTGCGTCCCACCGTCACCACCGTGGTGCCGGTTCGCGGCAAACTGAAGAAGTAAGTTTGACCCTCAACCCACGGGGATAAGGTCAGCCTTGCAATGACCACCCGCAAGAAAAAGGGCGTCCCCGGCGACCTGTTGTCCAGCGGCTATGCGCTGCCGCAAATGGTCAAAGACCTGCGTAAATACCAGGCCGAGCTGGAGATTCAAAACGAGGCGCTGCGCTACAGCCAGCGCGCGGCAGAAGGTGCCTCCGAGCGGTTTTCAGCGCTGTTTTCCAACGTGCCGCTGGCGCTGATGGTGGTGGATGAGCAAAGCCTGGTGCTGGAGAGCAACGCCATGGCGCTCAAACTGTTTCGCCCTTTGGAGAGTGACCCTCCGCTGAATTTTTTGATGCCGCTGGTCACGTCAGAGCACAGCGACCGGGTTGCTGAAACCTTTGAGCTGGCCAAGCAACAAAGCACCAGCGAAATCACCGAGGTTATTTTTTACGGTGGCGACAGCGAGTCCGGCCGCGTATTTACAGGTGACCTGCACATCGCGCGGGTCGAGAACACGCACGACGAGTTGGCCCACTTCATCTGCGCCATCATCGACCAGGGCCCGTTGCTGGCCGAGCGCCAGGCCCTGCGCCTGAGCGCCGCCGAGCTACAGCAACGCAATGAGGAAATTCACCTCAGCGAAAACCGGCTGGCCGCCATCATCAATTCGTCGCTGGATGCCATCATCTGCGTTGATGCGGGGCAGACTATTTCAGTCTTTAACCCGGCGGCGGCGGCGCTGTTTCAATGCCCGTCTGACCAGGCACTGGGCAGCCCCCTGGAGCGCTTCTTGCCCGATGCGGTTAACACCCTGGCCTATACCCAGGTATCCACGCATGCCCAATTGGGCGAAATGGAGGGCTGCACCGCAGGCGGCAAGGTCTTGGCCGTCGAGGTCAGCGTCTCGTGTGAGCGCCATCCGCAGGGCAATGTAACCACCGTGTTTGCGCGTGACCTGACCGTGCGCAAGAAGATTGAAGCCCAGCGCAATGTGCTGGAAACCCAGTTGCGCGAATCCCAAAAAATGCAAGCCATAGGCACTATGGCCGGTGGCATTGCGCACGACTTCAATAACATTCTGGGCGCTATTTTGGGCAACGTCTCGCTGGCCCGGCAGGACGCGGGCGCAGGCTCACCGGCGCAAGAGAGTCTGACTGAAATCGAAAAAGCAGGCCGTCGCGCCCGCGATTTGGTGCGACAGATTTTGACCTTCAGCCGCAAAGAAGCCCCCAAGCGCAACCCCATTCATTTGAGCGATGTGGTGCAGGAAACCGCACGCCTGCTGAAAGTCGCTTTACCACCCAGCATTGAGCTGCGCATCAGGACAGCCTCCGCCACACCCAACGTACTGGCCGATGCCACGCAGGTCGAGCAAGCTCTGCTCAACCTGTGTACCAATGCCATTCACGCCATGGGCGACCGGCGCGGTGTCGTCAGCATTGAGTTAAGTTTGGGTCAGCCCGACACGTCCGAAGCGATTCACCACGATGCCGTGCCCGTCTCTTACGCTCCTGCACTTTACGCACCCACCCGCTACGTAGCACTGGCCGTGCGCGACACCGGCAGCGGTATCGACGCCAGCACCTTGCAACGCGTGTTCGAGCCCTTCTTCACCACCAAGCCGACTGGCCAGGGCACGGGCCTGGGGCTGGCCGTGGTGCATGGTGTCATGCGTTCACACCAGGGCACAGTCAGCGTACAGAGCACACCCGGCTTGGGGAGCGTGTTCACGCTTTATTTCCCGGCGACTGAAGTGACGGAGGTCGCGGTGGTGCCCGAGGTGCCAGCCCCCAGCATCGTCAAAGGTCTGGGCCAGCACGTCATGTACGTGGATGACGACGAAGCGCTGGTGTTTTTGGTCAAGCGTGCGCTCACCCGCAAGGGCTTTCGCGTCAGCACCTTCACCGACCCTCACCTGGCCTGTGACGAGTTGCGCACCAACGCCATGGCCTATGACCTGGTGGTGACCGACTACAACATGCCCGGCTACTGCGGCATCGATTTGCTGCGCGAGGCGCGCCTGATTCGACCCGAGTTACCCGTCGCGCTGGCATCGGGTTATGTCACCACCGAAATTGAAGAAAGCGCATTTGCAGAAGGCGCACGTGCGCTGATCCACAAACCCAACGACGTCGAAGCGCTGTGTGAAAC
>JANOLC010000514.1:0-3298 GCA_031419575.1 Burkholderiales bacterium
GGTTTCGGCTACATCCAGAGCCTGCTCGACGCGCAGCCCGACTGGCGCGCCGACGCCGGGCCCATCACCGTGCTGGGCGCGGGCGGCGCGGCACGGGCGGTCGTGTTTAGCCTGGCTGACCGGGGTGCCAGGGAAATCCGCCTGTTTAACCGCACCGACGCCACGGCCCAGGCGCTGGCCGCCGAGTTTGGCGCGCCCGTCAAGGCCATGCCATGGGAGCAACGCCATGCCGCCTTGAGCGACGTGTCATTGCTCGTCAACACCACCAGCCAGGGCATGCACGGCAACCCCGCGCTCGATCTGGATTTGAGCGCCCTGCCCAGGCATGCACTGGTATCGGACGTGATTTACGTGCCGCTTGAAACGCCCTTGCTGGCTGCTGCCCGGCTGCGCGGCAACCCCACCGTCAACGGCCTGGGCATGCTGCTGAACCAGGCACGTCCGGCGTTTGAAGCCTGGTTTGGCGTGCTGCCCGAGATCACACAGGAGCTGCGCCGCGCCATCGAAGCAACGCTGTGAAGCCACCCCATTTAGCTCTGGACGCTTCGATTTACACCACCCCCAAGGTGGACTGCCACTGCCATGTGCTGGACCCACAAGGGTTTGCCTACGCGGCAGACGTCAGCTACCGCCCGGCCGGCCAAGAGACCGGCTCGGCCAGTTACTTTGAGCAGCTGCTGGATGCTTACGGCGTGCAGCACGCGCTGCTGGTCGGCCCCAACTCCGGCTACAGCCACGATAACCGCTGCATGCTGGATGCCATCGCGCGTGGCAAGGGCCGGTTCAAAGGGATTGCGGTGGTGGCGAATGACACGTCCACAGACCAACTGCAAGATTTGAAGGCACAGGGCATCATCGGCGTGGCGTTCAACGTCGCGCTGCTGGGGCTGGACTATTACCGCGACATCGGCCCGCTGCTGGAACGGCTGGCTGCTCTCAATATGTTTGCGCAAGCCCAGGTGGACACTGACCAAATGGCCAGCTTTGCGCCGCAGCTGATTGACTCGGGGGCGCAAATTTTGATCGACCACTGCGGCAGGCCCGACCTAACACAAGGGTTGAGCGGTGCCGGGTTTGCCGCCGTGCTGAGTCTGGCCAAGAGCGGGCGGGCCACTGTCAAGCTCTCCGGCTTCTCCAAGTTCTCGGCGCAGGCTTTCCCGTTTGCCGACACCCAAACCCATATCGCAGAATTGTTGGCTGCCTTTGGCCCCGACCACTGCGTCTGGGCGTCAGACTGGCCCTTCCTGAAAGCCCCGTTTCGGCTGGATTACGGGCCGCTGCTGCAACTGTTTGCGAAAGCCGTGCCCAACCCGGTTGCTCGCCGTAAGATTCTGTGGGACACGCCGCAGCGGCTGTTTGGGTTCGTTTTTCAGTGAGAAATGCTTGACGTCCCCGCCAACTATCAATAGTTTGCTATTTATTTGGTAGTGACCTAGCAAGCAACCCATCAGCGTATTCCTGCCAACGTGCGTCCTTGGGCAAACCGTCAAACACCCCCGCAGCGGCCTCATCGGCCACCCACTGCTGCTTTGCGGCAATGGCGCTGGCCATGAAGGGCTCAAACCCGGCCTCGCGCACGGTGTTGGCGGCTTCGCGCATTTCTTCAGCGCGGCGCTTGCCGTGTTGCGCCACGCGGCTGAAGAAGTAGGTGCCCTGCTGTTGCCAGTCGATGCTGGGGAAGGTTTCGACCAGTGTGGGCAGCACGTGGTCTTCCACGCCGTAGGCACGCGCAGTGGCGTAGCTCTCAATCACCAGCGCCTCCAGACCCTTGATCATCACGCTACGGCACATCTTGATGGCACTGGCGACGCCGAGTTTGGTCGACACACACTTGGCATCCATGCCCCATTCGGTGAACAGCGCGGACAGCTCAGCCGCCTGTGCGCCGCCCAGCAACATGGGCACGCGAATGCCGTAGGGTGGCACAGAGGTCATCACGCCCGCTTCCACATACGCGCCACCCGCCGCCTCAATCACCGCCGCGCATTGCTGCTTGATGCCGGGCGATGCGGAATTGAGGTCCAGAAATACAGTACCGGGCCGGATGTGCTGCGCCGCCTCGGTGGCCACGGCCAGCGTGTTGGAGGCGGTCACGGCAGAAATCACCAGCGAGGACCTGGCGCACAGGTCGGCCATGCTGGTGGCGGGAATGACGCCCGCCTGGTTTGCGTGATCCGTCTCTTTCAACCGGGTGGCATCAGGCGCGAATTTTTGATCCCAGGCGCTCAGTGAGACCACGCCAGGTTTGGTTTTCAAGCCCGCCGTGAAAACCTTGCCAACTTCACCGTAACCAATCAGGCCGATGTGTTGCGTGTTCATAGGACCGAGCACCTCGTTGAATTATTGCTTGGCGATTTTTGCGCGCGTGATCACGTCACCCCAGCGCTTGGTCTCGCTGGCCAGCAGCTCAGTGGTTTGTTCGGGCGAGCTGGCGTGGGCTTCCACATTCAGGTCGTGCAGTTTTTTCTTTACATCCGGGTTATTCAGGGCCAATGCAATGTCTTTGTTGAGACGGGCAATCACCTCTTTGGGCGTTTTGGCCGGGGCCGCCAGGGCGTTCCAGCTGGACGCCACAAACCCGGGCAGGCCACTTTCTTTGGCGGTCGGCACATCGGGCAAGACGGCGGCACGTTTCTAGCCGGTGACGGCCAGGGCACGCAAGGCTTTGGAGGTAATTTGCGGCAGTACCGGGCCCAGAATTTCTAGCGCCGCATCAATCTGGCCACCCCGTAGCGCGGTGATCACGGCGGGTGTGCCATTGAACGGTACGATCTGCACGTCTGCACCCGAGGTGGACTTGAACAACTCAGCCGCCAGGTTTTGGGTGCTGCCGATGTTGATGCTGCCCACATTGAGCTTGCCGGGGTTGGCCTTGGCAAAGGCCAACAGGTCACCCAGGGTTTTGAATTTGGAGTCGACCGGAGTGATGATGGCAATGTCGAACGTGCCCAGTGTGCTGACCGGTGCAAAGTCACGCAGCGCGTCAAACGGCAGCGACTTGAAAAGGCTTGCGCTCACCGCCGTGCCGTTGGACATCAGCAGCAAGGTGTATCCATCGGGTTCGGCTTTAGCCACCGCATCACCCGCCACCACACCGCCCGCACCGGGTTTGTTGTCAATCACCACCGGCTGGCCCAAAGACTCGGCCAGCTTTTGCGCCACAATGCGCGCGGTCAAGTCGGCCACACCACCGGCACCAAAAGGAACAACGATCTTGATTGGCTTGGTGGGGTAAGTTTGAGCGGTGGCGGCTGCTGCGATCAGCAGCACGGCGCTGAGTCCAACGGACAGCTTGGAG
>JANOLC010000515.1:0-9176 GCA_031419575.1 Burkholderiales bacterium
GTCAGAAACTGCGTAGGCTCAGTGACATCCGCAAACGCCGGGAACTGCTGCGCAAACGGCAGCACCGAAGCATCCACCGCGCCCGTGGCGTCAGCCAGCGCAAATTCAACCCGCTTGTCCAGCGCCACCTGCAAAGCTTTCTCAGACTGAAAGCGCCCGTGCTGAAACACCACCGCCTCAAAGTCGGCCAGGTGCGCCGGGCTGTTTAAGAGCGCCGCGTAAAAGCGCCGCCACACCAGCGCTTTGGCCGGGGCATCGTCTTCCAGCAACTCGTAGCTGGCGGGCAAAGCCAGTTGCTGCAACACGCTTAAGGGGGCGGTGCGTAAGAGCGATGCAAACCAGCTGTGAAAGGTGCGGATCTGCACTTGGCGGCCGGTGATCAATATGCTTTGGTATAAATTTGATAGCAAACTATCAATATTTGACGGGGACCTAGGGGCGATTTGACCACTAACTCCGCGCATTTGGAGTTCCTGGGCCAACGTAGCGGCGTCCGCTGTAGAGAAGTCCGTCAGCCACTGGTAGAGCCGCTCGCGCATCTCGCTGGCGGCGCGCTTGGTGAAGGTGATGGCCAAAATTTCTTGCGGCTGGGCACCGTCAAGCAAGGCCCGCACGATGCGCGAGACCAGCATCCAGGTTTTGCCCGCCCCGGCGCAGGCCTCAACCGCCACACTGCAGCGCGGGTCGCAGGCAATCGCGTAGAACGCCTCGGCGCTGATGGTTTGGCCGTTATGTTGGTAGGCCGCCTTCATTTCACACTCCAAAAGTCCTTGCGGCACAAGCCACGCGCGGCACAAAAATCGCAAGACTTGCCCTCGCCCATCGCGCGCAAACCCACGCCCTCTGCAATGCGGCTTGTGTCGCTCAAGATGCCTTCAATCAGCTGGTCGCGCAGGTGCACGATGTCGGGTTGGCTGTAGGTTTTGGAGGGCTCTTTTTCACCCAGGTTGATGTAGGCCGCACCCAGGGTGTCGTCGCTGATCAGCGCGCCGTAGAAAGCGATTTGCGTGTCTTGCGTGGCGGGCTTGAGGCGCTCGGCGGTCAGGGTACGGGCTTCGGTTTTGTAGTCCAGCACCAGCGGGGTGCCGTCGGCCTGAAGGTCTACCCGGTCGAGTTTGCCAATGAGGGTGATAGCCCCCAAGGGCATTTCTTTCCAGACTTCGGCTTCCAGAAACTTGGCACCGGTGGCCTCGTGGTCGTCCAGCCATTGCAGATAACCTGCGCGCACTTTGGGCCAGGCGGCGGCAAAGGGCAGGAACTCGGACGGGGACAAACCCAGTTCCTCGGTCGCTTGCGTGGACGCTACATTAATCATAGCTAACTTATCAATAAATACGGGGACTTGGGTGTCTTTTGATGCCTGAACTTGCTGCAAAGCCAGATGAAAATGCTTGAGCAGGCTGTGCAGCCAGTTGCCAAAGTCGCGCTTGCTCAGCTCGCTCTCCAACTCGTCAGACTCTTGCAGCCTGAGCTGGCGCAGGGCAAAGAACCGGTAGGGGCAACGGCGCAGGTCCTCATAGGCGCTGGACGACAAGCGGGCTACAGGTAGGTCATCGCCCCGAGGGCTGGGCATCTGACTGGGCTGGGGCAGCAGGGTGCGCAGGGCGCGGGGGTCAGGGGTGACGGTAGCACCGCCGGGGGTGGGATGCACGTTGTTGCTGAGCAGCAAGGCTTGCACGAAGCCGCTGGGCATGAGGCGTTCGCCGCCCTCGCTGGTGCGCCACAGCAAATCCAAGTGCGGGGCTTGCAATGCATAGTGCCACGACTGGCGCAGGGCCAGCGCCAAGGCCTCGCGCGAGGGCAGGCCCAGTTGCTCGCGCTGTGCGGGTGTCCAGAGGCCTGGCGGGTCGATAGACGGGGACAGGCGCACCTCGTCACAACCCGGCAGCACCACGGCAGGCAAGGCGCGACCCAGCAATTGGCTCAGGGGCAGGATGACGACTTGGGCTTGCGCCGGGTGCACTGGATAGAAACTATCGGCCTCACACGTTTGGCTGACCCAGACGGTGAATTCGCTGAGCGAGAGCGGCGTGGTGAAGGGGGCGAATTCGTCATCAACCGTAGCATCCAGCGTGACGTCAAGCCGCAGGGCTTTGAGCACGGCCTGGCCCGCAACGTCGCCCACCAAGCCTGGCCATTGGCCGGAGGTTTGAAGGGCGTTGCGCAGGTCAACCAACCAGGCGGACACGGTGCGACTGGGCTGCAGGCACTTGAACAGGGCGTTGACGTCAGTGACCAGCGTTGCGTCCAACGACAAATGGACCGCGCCGCGCCAATCGCGAGTACCCGCTTTGCGCAGCGCCATCTCAAGCGCAGTGACAGTGGGCACATCGAACGCGGGGGCGTTTTTCAACCAGTCCAGCACCGCGTCGGAAGAGGCGTTCCAGACGCTGGCGCGCAGCAGGCTCATCAACGTGGCCGCCGCGCGGGTGGTGGACACCTTCCAGCCAGTCTCATCGCGCACGGCCACGCCCCGGTCGGCCAACATCGCGCGCACACGCCGGATGAGCACGCGGTCCACCGCCACCAGTGCGACGGGACTTCGACCCTGGTTGATGTGAGCCAGCACGCAGGCGGCAGCGGTTTGCGCTTCATCTTCGGCATCCTGGGTGGGGTGCAGGGCCAAATTCATGTCCGAACTGACCGCAGACGCGGTACCGGCATGGAGGGACAGGCTGAGTGCCCGGTCGCCCCTCGCTGTCAATTGCTGCATCAGCGCGCTGACCAGCGGCTCAGCCTGAAAGCCCTCAATCACCACCAGCAAGCCCGGCTGCGCGGCAAACAGGCGGTCGGTGGCGTAGCTGGAGCTGGCAGCCCATGCCAGCGCAATGCGGGCGATGGCCCGCTCCAGCGCCAGCAAGGGCGTGGCCATACCGCTATCCAACTCATCACCCAGTTGCACGCCCCAGGCCAAGCGCTGGTCCGGCGGCACGGCAGCGGCTACTTTGGCCAGGCTCTGCGCAGCCTCCATCAGGCGCGGGGCCAGCATCGTTTGCTGCCCGCCAAAGCCAGCGCGGGCCAGCAAGCCCGCGGCAGTGAGCACATCCCGAGCGGCGTCCAGGCGCAAGTCGTCATCGGCAGGTTCATAGCCACCGAGCAAACGCGTCCAATTCATGGTGGTCTCGAACCGGGGCACAAACTGCGCGCTGGGTTGGTCCCGCGCCCAGGCGGCCTTGGCCACTTGAATCAATTGAGCGTAGGGCAACAGCACCACAGCGTGCGTGGGGTGAACGTGCCGACGCGCCAGCTCCTGCCGGATACGGGCCATGACGCTGGCCCACGCGACATCCGCATGATGAACATGGTGCGAATGATGGGTTGTCGCTATGTCAGTCATAGTTTTGGGGTCTGGAAATAGTTCGCTGGGGGAGCTAGCATGGGCAAGCGGGGCTGTGGCGGGGTGCCGGTCGGCAGGCTGCACAGTGCATCAAGTAACAAGCCGGAAGATAGTGCCACTTGGTTTCTGTCACAATTTCCCCACTTTACCCGTAGCCTTACCTACAAATGCTCAACAACTGTTGCCCAACCCACCCCTGCAAGGAATAAATTCATGGCCAGCGAACTCATCAAACACGTGTCCGACGCTTCTTTTGAAGCTGACGTTCTGCAAAACACGCAACCCGTGCTAGTGGACTACTGGGCCGAGTGGTGCGGCCCGTGCAAAATGATTGCACCCATTCTGGACGAGGTGTCCACCGCCTACGCCGGCAAGCTGCAAGTCACCAAGATGAATGTGGACGAAAACCGCGACATCCCTGCCAAATTCGGCATTCGCGGCATTCCCACGTTGATGTTGTTCAAGGGCGGCCAACTCGCCGCCACCAAAGTCGGAGCCATGAGCAAAGCGCAAATGACCGCTTTTATTGACCAACATATCAGTCAACCCGCCGCCTGAACTTATTGAGACACTGGCATTGCACCGGTTTTTTGCCGGGGCTGTCCGCTCAACCCAAGCAGCCGATTCACTGCCTTGGGTAATTTATTTTCCTGTCATAATCTGTTCAATTCATCAGCTCCCACCCAGAGTTGGTTCGAGTTCCTGGTCAGCCCCGATCTATCCCGGTGTCAAACCCAAATGCTGCGGCCACTTATTCGCCTCAGCCCCAAACCTCCCCCAAATTGCGTCTCCCTCAACATCCGATTTTTCGGTTAATCCTCGGTTAAGGCCCCGCAAGGGGAAATCTCTATGCATTTAAACGAACTCAAGGCACTGCACGTGTCGGAAGTCCTGAAGCAAGCCGAAGAGCTTGAAATCGAAAACACCGGTCGCATGCGCAAGCAGGAGTTGATGTTCGCCATCATCAAGAAACGCGCCCGCACCGGCGAGCAGATCATTGCCGATGGCGTGCTGGAAATTTTGCCCGACGGCTTTGGTTTTTTGCGCAGCCCTGACACCAGCTACACCGCCAGCACTGACGACATCTACATCAGCCCCAGCCAGGTGCGCCGCTTCAACCTGCACACCGGCGACATGATCGAAGGCGAAGTGCGCACACCCAAAGACGGTGAGCGTTACTTTGCGCTGAACAAGCTGGACCGTGTCAACGGCGGTGGCCCGGAAGAGAACAAGCACAAGGTCATGTTCGAGAACTTGACCCCGCTATTTCCCAAAGAGCAGATGAAGCTGGAGCGCGACATCAAGGGTGACGAGAACATCACCGGCCGTGTGATCGACATCATCGCCCCCATCGGCAAAGGCCAACGCGCGTTGATCGTGGCACAGCCCAAGAGCGGCAAGACGGTGATGATGCAGCACATCGCCCACGCCATCAGCGCCAACTACCCCGACAGCTACCTCATGGTGCTGCTGATTGACGAGCGCCCCGAAGAGGTGACCGAGATGCAGCGTACTGTGAAAGGTGAAGTCATCGCATCCACGTTCGATGAACCTGCCGCACGCCACGTGCATGTGGCCGAGATGGTGATCGAACGCGCCAAGCGCCTGGTCGAGCTAAAAAAAGACGTGGTGATTTTGCTGGACTCCATCACGCGCCTGGCCCGCGCCTACAACAACGTCGTGCCGTCGAGCGGCAAGGTATTGACCGGCGGTGTGGATTCCAACGCATTGCAGCGGCCCAAGCGCTTTTTAGGTGCGGCCCGTAACGTGGAAGAAGGCGGCTCGCTGACCATCATCGCCACCGCGCTGGTCGATACCGGCAGCCGCATGGACGAGGTGATCTTTGAAGAATTCAAGGGCACCGGCAACAGCGAGATCCACCTGGACCGCCGTCTGTACGAAAAGCGCGTGTTTCCATCGATTCAATTGAACCGAAGCGGCACCCGACGTGAAGAGTTGCTGCTGCAACCTGAAGTGCTGCAAAAAACACGCATTCTTCGTCAGTTTTTGTACAACATGGACGAGGTTGATGCCATGGAGTTGGTGCTCAAGCAGATGAAGGGCACCAAGTCGAATGTGGAGTTTTTTGACCAGATGCGGCGCGGTGGCTGATCGTTATATAATCGTTGGCTTACTGCAAAAAGTACTTCAGAATTGTCTGGCGCGGCTAATGCAACTGAACACACCAAGATACTAGGAAAAGACCATGAAAGACGGCATTCACCCCAACTACCGCGAAGTTTGTTTTTTGGACCTGTCCAATAACTTCAAATTCGTGACCCGTTCTTGCGCCAACGCCAAGGAAATGATCAAGATGGAAGACGGCCGTGAACTGCCCCTGTACAAGCTGGACACCTCCAGCGAGTCCCATCCTTTCTACACGGGTACACAGAAATCCGTGGATAACATGGGTGGACGCGTGGAGCGCTTCCGCAATCGTTTCGGAAAAACTGCTGCCAAATAATCAGGCCGCAAATTTCTCCAGAGGGCAGCCGGTTTACCGGGCTGCCCTTTTGCTTTTCTGAGCCTTTAGCGTGAACCAGCCCTCTCCTGCCATCGTTACCCAAGCTGCCGTCAAACGGCTGCCGCGTATTGCGCTGTGGCTGTTTTGCCTCGCTTATGTGCTGCCTGGCTTTATCGGTCGTGCACCGTGGAAAAGTGCCGACATGACGGCCCTGGGCTACATGGCCGAATTGGCGCATGGCACCTCGGCCTGGCTGTCCCCCGTCTTGATGGGGCTGCCCCCCAAAGTGGATGCCTTGCTGCCTTATTGGTTGGGCGCTTGGGCCATGATGCTGACACCCGCGGCTGTCGCGCCTGAGTTTGCCGCCCGCATTCCGTTTGTTCTGATGTTGGCACTCACGCTGTATGCCACGTGGCATGCCACCTATCACCTGGCGCTCAGCCCAAAAGCCCAACCGGTGATGTTTGCCTTTGGGGGCGAGGCCAATCTCCCCGACTACGCGCGCGCCATGGCAGATGGCGGCCTACTCGCCTTCATTGCCTGCCTGGGTTTGGCCCAGTTGTCGCATGAGACTACACCGGCTGCGGCACAGTTGTGTTGCGTGGTGCTCAGTTTTTATGCCATGGCCGCCCTTCCCCATTCGACTAAAGCGCCTGTGGTGTGTGGCGTATCAGGGCTGGTGGGCTTGGCGCTGTCGGGGGCACCGACCATGGCCGTTTTACTGGGCGCGGGCAGCTGGGTCATCCACGTACTGGACGTGCGGGGACAAACGAATGACCCAGACCGTTGTCTCTCTGCGGTGATGCATCGGCGGTGGGCGTGGGGGATTGCCGGACTCACAATGGCGGTGGCCGTATTGGCCACGGTGCTGGACCTTTGGCAATGGCGCATAGAGTTGCCCCAGGCCACCTGGGCCGACTGGCAGGGCTTGGGTCGTTTGCTGCTGTGGTTCACCTGGCCTGCCTGGCCGCTGGCGCTATGGACCGTCTGGCGTTGGCGGCGTCAGCTCTTCCAAGGAAGCATGAGTCGACACTTGGCGCTGCCCTTATGGTTTGTAACCGTAGCGCTGGGGGCGACGCTCACCACGGCATCGGCCGACCGTTCATTGCTGCTGGCCTTGCCCGCTTTGGCCGCTCTCGCCGCATTTGCCCTGCCCACGCTAGACCGCGCCGTGGCCGCCTTGGTTGACTGGTTCACCCTGTTGTTTTTCTCAGGCTGCGTCGTGATCATTTGGGTGGTCTGGATTGCCATGCAGACTGGCGTGCCGCCACAGCCCGCCGCCAACGTCACCCGGCTGGCACCGGGATTCGAGCCCAGCTTTTCGTTTGCTCCACTATTGATAGCAATCTTTGCAACACTGGCTTGGACCTGGCTGGTTAAATGGCGTGCAGGGCGGCATCGGGCTGCTATCTGGAAGAGTTTGGTGCTACCTGCAGGCGGTGCGGCCTTGTGCTGGTTGTTGCTCATGACCTTGTGGCTGCCGCTGCTGGACTTTGCCCGCAGCTACACGTCATTGGCGCAACGTGTAGCGGTGGTCGTCCAACAGCCGCGCTGTGTAGAGACCTACGGGCTGGACCGGGGTCAAATTGCGGCCTTTCAGATACATGCCCAGCTCAAACTCATTGCAGCCCACGAACAGGCGCAATGCGAGTGGCTGCTGGTAGACCGCGATGCCCTCAACACGCTGCCCCAAGCCGTCAATCTGAAGCAGTGGATTCCACAAGACTTCAATCACCGTGCCTCTGACCGTGATGATGATGTGCTGCTGTACAGGCGAAACGCTGTTTCAGGAATTTCAACGCCCTCTGTCAGCACACGCTGACCATGGCAACGCCGCCTCTCTCCCCTTGTCTGTGCAGCCCCGCTACCGGTTTGGACCGAATGGTGCCATCCGGCTGGCTGGGAAAATAATCGCAAACCGCGAGCCCTTGCCGGGGGTGCTCTCAATCTTCAGCTCAGCCCCATGGCGTTGCGCCACATGTTTCACGATGGCCAAGCCCAAACCCGTGCCACCGGTATCGCGCGAACGGCTGCGGTCCACCCGGTAAAAACGTTCCGTGAGGCGGGGGATGTGTTCAGCCGCAATGCCCGGCCCGCTGTCCTGGACCGAGAATTCACCCCGTCCATCCTGCAACCGAACCCATCGCATCTGAATAACACCGCCTGGTGGTGTGTAGCGAACCGCATTGCCCGCCAGGTTGGTCATGGCACTCAATAGCTCATTGTGAGAGCCGGCTATCTCGTGGTCCGACACTTCATCCACCAAAATTTCATGCAGTTTTGCTGTTGGCTGACCCATATGCTCAGCCAATATTTGTGCCTCGTCTTGCGTTTGCTTCAGTAGCGACTTCACCGATATCCAGTCTGTGCTGCTGACCGGCGGGCTGCCCTCCAACCGGGACAAGGTCAATAGATCGCTCACCAGTGTTTGCATGCGATCGGCCTGCTGTGCCATCAGCGCCAGATAGCGTTCACGCTCTGCATCAGTCAACGGCAGCGATTGCAAAGTTTCCACAAAACCCGACAGCACGGTCAAAGGAGTACGAATTTCATGCGAAACATTAGCCACAAAGTCCCTGCGCATAATCTCGGCCTGTTGCACTGCCGTGACATCACGTGACAACAACAGCAAACGCCCCTCACCATACGGGTGCAACTGCACCGCCAGCTTGACGGGACGGTTCATTGTGCTGTCGCGACCTGGCATTTCCACATCGCGCCGATAGTCATGGCTGGCGTAATAAGCGGCAAACACTGGATCACGCACCAGATTGGCAAAGTGCTGCAACTTGTCGCGCTCGGGCTCGAACCCAAAATGCGAGGCTGCCATCTGGTTAAACCATTCGATACGTGCCTCTTCGTCCAGCAACACCACACCGTTGGGTGATGCCTGCAAAGCTTCGAGGAAATCTTCCAACCGCGCATCACTGGCTTTGATGTCATTCTCACGCGCACGCAATTGCCGTCGCACACGGTCTGATAGCTCACCCCATACACCGCCGGAAATTACGCTGACTGAAGTATTGCCCGAACGAATCCACCGCAACAAACGCGCGCCACGCGTGAAATCAATCACATACCAGACGAGCCCGCCCAACACCAAGCCCAACAACCCACCGCCGTAAACCGCTACGGGCCGGTTCAACGGTTCCAACTGGTACGCCAAAACTCCACCCACTACCCCACCAGCAAGCTGGAAAATCAGGTAGATAAGGAAGCGCCAGAGCATGGAATCACGGCTTGTGCTGTCAAGCGGTAACCCGCTCCTCGCACGGTTTCAATCATGGCACCCGCATCGCCCAGTGCCTCGCGCAGGCGCTTGACGTGCACGTCCACCGTGCGTTCTTCAATGAAGACGTGGTCACCCCAAACTTT
>JANOLC010000516.1:0-3013 GCA_031419575.1 Burkholderiales bacterium
CTGCCCGATGAGGTGGTGATCGACAAACCCGGCAGCGTGGCACAGGGCAGTCCGGGTGAGTTGTCGTCCACAAGGTAATCAAGCATGACGCACGTTGTCGCCAACCCCTACGCCTGGCCCTGGAATGGTGACTTGCGCCCGGACAACACGGCGCTGATCGTGATCGACATGCAGGTGGACTTTTGCGGTGTGGGCGGCTATGTGGACAAGATGGGTTACGACATCTCGCTCACGCGTGCGCCGATAGCGCCGCTCAAAACCCTGATGGCCGCCCTGCGTGCAGCGGGCTACACCCTCATCCACACCCGCGAAGGGCACCGCCCGGACTTGAGCGACCTGCCCGCCAACAAACGCTGGCGTTCGCGCCAGATCGGCACTGGGGGTGTGGGCATTGGCGACGACGGTCCCTGTGGCCGCATCCTGGTGCGCGGCGAGCCGGGCTGGGAACTCATTCCCGAGCTTAGCCCCCTGCCCGATGAGGTGGTGATCGACAAACCCGGCAAAGGCTCGTTTTACGCCACCGACCTGGAATTGGTGTTGCGCACACGCGGCATCACCAACCTGATCCTGACCGGTATCACCACCGACGTGTGTGTGCACACCACGATGCGCGATGCGAATGACCGAGGGTTTGAGTGCCTGCTGCTGTCTGACTGCACGGCCGCCACAGACCAGGGCAACCACGATGCCGCGCTCAAGATGATCACCATGCAGGGCGGTGTATTTGGGGCACATGCCACGTCCAGCGCTTTGCTCGAAGCCCTTCGACAAGCTCAGGGCGAATGGGCAAAAGAAGATTGAAACCATGATCAATCCGAACCTTATTCCGCCTCAGAAGCCAGCCACCGGGGCCCTCCTGCTGGAGACCTACGGCTTGACCAAACGCTTTGGCAGCTTCACCGCCATGGACAAAGTCACCATGCGCGTGGAACCTGGCACCGTCCATGCCCTGCTGGGCGAAAACGGTGCGGGCAAGAGCACGTTGGTGAAATGTGTGGCGGGCTTCCAGCGGGCTGAAGAAGGCAGCATCATGATCGATGGGCACGAACAGGACATCGCCAATCCGGTGATCGCCCGGGCCCTGGGCGTTGGCATGGTCTACCAGCACTTCACCCTCGCGCCTGGCATGACGGTGGCCGAGAACCTGCTGCTGGCCGCCGACAAGGTGCCGATGCTGATCGACTGGAAAAAGAAACGCGCCGAGCTGCAGACCTTTCTGGCCACCACGCCCTTCAGCCTGAACCTGGATGCCTGCCCTGCCGAGCTGGCCGCTGGTGAGAAACAAAAGCTGGAGTTGCTCAAGCAGCTCTACCTCAAGCCCCGCTTGCTGATTCTGGACGAACCCACGTCCGTGCTCACACCCCGGGAGGCCGACGAGGTGCTGGGCCACGTGCGTGAATTTGCCCGCAGCGGCCAGTGCACGGTGATCATCATCACCCACAAGTTTCGTGAAGTGATGGCCTATGCCGACGCCGTCACCGTGCTGCGCCGGGGGCGGGCGGTGCACCATTGCAAGGTGTCCGAGACCACACCCGCCTTGCTGGCGCAAGCCATGATGGGTGAAACGACGGCTCCAGCCGTTATTGGTGAAATTTCGGAATCAAAAGTGCCTGAAGTCCCCGTAAATAATCAACAGTTAGCTACCAAAGAGATAGCATCTGAAAATCAGGTTGAACAGCAGGTAGCGCTCAAGGTTGAGGGCCTGACCGCGCTGGGCGATCGTGGCACGCTGGCCTTGCACGAGGTGAACTTGTCAGTCAACTCGGGCGAAATTTTGGGCGTGGCGGGTGTCTCGGGTAATGGCCAGCGCGAGCTGGTCGAAGCGTTGGTGGGTCAGCGACCCCGCCAATCAGGCCGGGTGCAGGTGATGGGCCAGCCCTATGCCGCCACACGTGCCCAGAACCGCAATCTCAAGGTGCGCAGCCTGCCCGAGGAGCCCTTGCGCAGCGCGTGTGTGGGCGACTTGTCCGTGGCCGAGAACATGGCCTTGCGCGATTTCGATGAACCCCCGCTGGCTCAAAACGGCCTGCTTCAGTTCTCCGCCTGGCGCAGCCGTGCCCGGGAGTGGATCGCCGAATACGGCATCAAGACCCAGGGCGAAGATGCGCCCATTCGCAGCCTGTCCGGTGGCAACGTGCAGCGCGCCGTGCTGGCGCGTGAGCTGGCAGGCGAGATCAACGTGCTGATTGCCGCCAACCCGGTGTTTGGTCTGGACTTTGCGGCGGTGAGCGAAATCCACACACGCTTGCGCGAAGTCCGGGGCCGGGGCGCAGGCGTGCTGCTGATCAGCGAAGACCTCGATGAATTGCTGGAGCTGTCAGACCGCATTGTGGTGATGAGTGAGGGGCGGGTGGTGTTTGAAGTTGCCGCCGCACAAGCCGACCGCCAGGTATTGGGTTCCCACATGGGTGGCGGCCACTAAACCTTGGAGCCAACATGACAACCATCAACGCCAAACCTTTTCCGTTCACGTTCGACGTGGCCAAGACCGCGCTGGTCATCATCGACATGCAGCGCGACTTCATCGAGCCCGGCGGTTTTGGTGAGACGCTGGGCAATGATGTCTCGCTGCTGGAAGCCATCGTGCCTGCCTGCCAGGCCGTGTTGGCCGCGTGGCGCATCGCAGGTGGGCTGGTGGTGCACACGCGTGAAGCACATCGCCCAGACCTGACCGACTGCCCCCCCGCCAAACTCAACCGGGGCAACCCGTGCCTGCGCATTGGCGATGTGGGGCCGATGGGGCGCATTCTGATTGCGGGTGAACCGGGCAACCAGATCATTCCTGCATTGGCACCGATGCCTGACGAAATCGTGATCGACAAACCCGGTAAAGGCGCGTTTTACGCCACGCCCTTGCACAACATGCTGAAACAGCAGGGCATTACCCACCTGATCTTTATGGGCGTGACCACAGAAGTCTGTGTGCAGACCTCCATGCGCGAAGCCAACGATAGGGGCTATGACGGGCTGCTGTTAACCGACTGCACGGAAAGCTATTTTCCGCAGTTCAAGG
>JANOLC010000517.1:0-2805 GCA_031419575.1 Burkholderiales bacterium
AAAGTGGTGGACGGCATCCGTGCCAAACTGATCGCCGGAGTCAATTTACCCATGCTGCTTCGCACCATGACCTACCGCAACGAGCCGCTGGACGCCCTGATGGCGCGCGCGCTGGCGGGCGGTGCCCAAGGCGTTATGCAAGTGGCCATTGCCGCTCCTCAAAACCAGGTTAGAAAGAAGAATGATCAAGACATCCACCAACATCAGCAATAAGCTGGGCCTTCACGCTCGCGCCTCGGCCAAGCTCACCAAGCTGGCGGGCAGTTTTCCGTGCGAGGTCTGGATCGCCAAGGGTGAGCGCCGCGTTAATGCCAAAAGCATCATGGGTGTGATGATGCTGGCCGCCGGTATTGGCTCCACGGTTGAAATTGACACCGACGGTGAGCGCGAACAGGAAGCCATGGACGCGTTGCTCGCATTAATTAGCGACAAATTCGGAGAAGGCGAGTGACATTTGCGATACACGGCCTGGCTGTTGCACGCGGTATCGCCATCGGGCGGGCGGTGCTGGTGGCATCCAGTCGTGTGGACGTGGCGCATTACTTCATTGAGGCGTCTCAGGTTGATACTGAAATTGACCGGGTTAGGGTAGGCCGTAATGCGGTGATCGAAGAAATCCATCGCCTTCAAAAAAGCATCGCCCTGATGGGCCCTAAGGAAGCTCCGCATGAGCTGGCGGCCTTGCTGGACGTGCACTTGATGCTGCTGCAAGACGAAGAGTTGATTGGGGGCGTGAAACACTGGATCACCGGGCGCTTGTACAACGCTGAATGGGCGCTCACCACGCAACTTGAAGTCATCGCGCGTCAGTTTGACGAGATGGAGGACGAGTACTTGCGTGAGCGCAAGGCTGATCTTGAGCAAATCACCGAGCGGGTGTTGCGCGCCATGAAAGGTGTGGCCTCACCCATCGTGCCGCTGAAGCAGCCACGAGCGGGTCGCAAGCAGTCGCAGGATCTGTTGCTGGATGACACCATTGACGTGCCGCTGGTGTTGGTGGCGCACGATTTGTCGCCGGCCGACATGTTGCAGTTCAAGCAAAGCGTGTTTGCGGGCTTCATCACGGACGTGGGGGGCAAGACCTCGCATACTGCCATCGTGGCCCGTAGCATGGACATTCCTGCCGTGGTGGGCGCGCGGCTGAGTAGCCAACTGGTGCGCCAGGACGACTGGGTCATCATCGACGGCGATGCGGGCGTGGTGATCGTGGACCCATCGCCTATCATCTTGGCCGAATATGGCTTCAAGCAACGCCAGGGTGAGTTGGAGCGCGGCCGCCTGACGCGACTGCTGCACACGCCAGCCGTGACGATGGACGGGCAAAAGGTTGAGTTGCTCGCCAACATCGAAATGCCGGAGGATGCGATGGCGGCGGTGAAGGCCGGTGCGGTTGGCGTGGGCTTGTTTCGCAGCGAGTTTTTGTTTATGGGCCGGCAGGGCCGTTTACCGGACGAAGAAGAGCAATTCCACGCCTATCGCCGCGCCATTGAAGGCATGCAAGGGCTACCGGTCACCATCCGCACGGTGGACATTGGGGCCGACAAGCCGTTGGACAAAACGCCAGATAAAAATCACCGCGACGATGCGCATTTGAACCCGGCATTGGGCTTGCGTGCGATTCGCTGGAGTCTGGCCGACCCCGCCATGTTTTTAACCCAGTTGCGCGCTATTTTGCGGGCCGCTACCTTGGGGCGGATCAACTTGCTGATTCCCATGCTGGCGCACGGCAGCGAGATTCGCCAGACGCTGTCTTTGCTGGATCACGCGCGGGCTGAGTTGGACAACCGGGGCGTGGCTTATGGCCCTGTGCAGCTGGGTGCCATGATTGAAATCCCCGCTGCAGCACTGACACTCAAACTGTTTTTGAAGTACTTTGATTTTTTGTCAATCGGCACGAACGACCTGATTCAGTACACGCTGGCGATTGATCGGGCGGACGAGTCGGTGGCGCATTTGTACGACCCGTTGCACCCGGCAGTATTGCGTTTGGTGGCGGAAACAATTGCCGAATGCAACGCGCAAGGCAAAGGTGTGAGCGTGTGTGGCGAGATGGCAGGCGACACTACGTTGACGCGCTTATTGCTGGGTCTGGGGCTGCGCAGTTTCTCGATGCACCCGGCCCAGATACTGGCCGTCAAGCAAGAGGTGTTGCGGTCTGACACGACCAAGCTACAGGTTTGGGCGCAGAAGCTGTTGCTGGAAGATGAGCCAGGGCTGGCGTTTACGCGGCCATGAAAAAGGGGTCTGTGCGAACACAGACCCCTTTTTTTGTTCAGGTCGCCTTTAGCATTGACTAAATGGCGGCCTAAAAACTGACTTATTGCAGTTTGATTTCAACGTCAACGCCAGCAGGCAGGTCGAGCTTCATCAAAGCGTCAACGGTCTTGTCGGTAGGGTCAACGATGTCCATCAAACGCTGGTGCGTACGAATTTCAAACTGGTCACGGCTCGTCTTGTTGACGTGAGGTGAGCGCAGAATGTCAAAACGCTTCATGCGGGTTGGCAATGGCACAGGGCCCTTGACAATCGCGCCAGTGCGCTTGGCGGTATCCACAATTTCAGCGGCCGACTGGTCGATGAGTTTGTAGTCGAACGCCTTCAGGCGGATGCGGATTTTTTGCTTGGTTGCCATGGTGATTGTTCCTTGATGAATTTAATCAATGACTTAAGCAATGATCTTGGCAACCACACCGGCGCCGACCGTCTTGCCACCTTCACGGATCGCAAAACGCAGGCCTTCTTCCATGGCGATGGGGTTGATCAGCTTGACGGTGATCGACACGTTGTCGCCTGGCATGACCATTT
>JANOLC010000518.1:0-5531 GCA_031419575.1 Burkholderiales bacterium
CACAGTTCCAGCGCTTTGGGGATGTCGGGCGTGTTCTTGAAGCCGTAGTTGATTTGCACTTTCCAGAAGCCCTCCACCAGCGGTGTGACCGCCACACGCTCGGCAAAGGGACTCCACGGCACGTCATGAAATACCACGGTCAGAATCAAATTGCGCGCATGCAGCACCTGGTTGTGCTTCAGGTTGTGCATCAAGGCTTGCGGCACGGTGTCCGGGTTGGCTACGGCGTACACGGCGGTGCGTGCGACTCGCTGCGTGAGTTGCCCGTTGTCAGTCGACAAGGCGGTGATGAATGGCAGCAGCTCCGGGTCGTCCTGGCGAATGCTTTCCAGCAGCAATTCACGCCCCCTGCGCCAGGTCGCCATGATGATGAAAATGCCTGCACCCAGCGCCAGTGGGAACCAGCCCCCTTGGAAAAACTTGAGCGAGCACGACACCACCAGCAACACGTCCAGCGCCAGAAAGACACTGGTGGCCGCCACGGCGACTGGCAAGGGCAAGTTCCAACCGTTGCGAATCACAAAGAACGTCAGTACGGTGGTGATCAGCATGGTCACCGTCACGGCTATGCCATACGCAGCCGCCATGGCCGACGAGCTGCCAAAGCCCAGTACAGCCAATAACACCGCAACCAGCAGCAGCCAGTTCACACCGGGCATGTAGATTTGCCCGGCCTCTTTCGCCGACGTGTATTGCACCTGCATACGCGGTAACAAACCCAGTTGCACGGCCTGCTTGGTCATGGAATAAGCACCGGAGATAACCGCCTGCGACGCAATCACTGTGGCCACGGTGGCCAGCATCACCGCCGGAATCAACCAGGCCTCGGGGAACATGCGGTAGAACGGGTTTTCAATCGCACCCGGGTCACGCATCAGCAGCGCGCCCTGGCCCATGTAATGTACGGTCAATGCGGGCAGCACCAGGCCGACCCAGGCGTACTGAATGGGCCGTTTGCCAAAGTGCCCCATGTCGGCATATAGCGCCTCGGCCCCGGTGAAGGCCAGCACAATGGCCCCGACCGCGACAAACATGTGCCAGCCTTGGGCGCTCAAAAAGGCAATCGCATTGAGCGGGTTAAGAGCGGCCAGAATGCCGGGCTGGGCGATGATCTCCGTCACTCCGGTCAAGGCCAGCACGGCAAACCACACCACGATGACCGGACCAAACAGTTTGCCCACCAGCCCCGTGCCAAAGCGCTGCACCGCAAACAGGCCAATCAGCACGGCAATTGAAATGGGCAGCACATAGGGTTTGAGGGCAGGCGTGGCTACCTCCAGCCCTTCAACCGCGCTGAGCACCGAGATGGCGGGCGTGATCACGCTGTCGCCATAAAATAGCGCCGCGCCCATCACGCCGGTCAGCAGCAAAATCACCCGCGCGTGGGGTGTTTTGCCCGCCGCCTTGGCCGCCAGGGCGGTCAGCGCCATGATGCCGCCTTCGCCCCGGTTGTCGGCTCGCAAAATCAGCAGCACGTATTTCAGGGTAACCACCATCATCAGCCCCCAGAAGATGACCGACACCGCACCAATCAAATGGGTTGCGTCCAGTGGAATGCCCGTGGCAGGGCTGAAGATTTCTTTCATGGTGTACAGCGGGCTGGTGCCGATGTCGCCATACACCACCCCCAATGCACCCAAGGTTAAGGCTGCCACGCTGCCGTGGCTGTTCGTTTTCGTCATTGCAATCCGTTGATGTTGAACACAGCGCTACTGTGGCGGCGATTGCATCAGGAATGCATAAGTGTTGTGTGACTAGCTTCGTGAGCTCAGGCCGCAGCCAGCCGATACCCCACACCCGTCTCAGTCAACAGGAAGCGCGGCTCGGCCGGGTCGCGCTCGATCTTGGCGCGCAGTTGGCCCATGTACAAGCGCAAGTAATGCGTATGCTCGGTGAACTCTGGCCCCCAGACGTCGGCCAACAGTTGCCGGTGTGTCACCACACGGCCTGCGTTGCGCACCAGGCGCGCCAGCAGGTTGAGTTCGGTGGGCGTGAGGTGCAGCACCTCACCCCGGCAAATCACTTCACGCAGTGCCAAATTCACCTTCAAGTCATCCAGCTCAAACGTGGTGACGGCGGCGGCCAGTGCAGTACCGCGATGGCGCAAGGTCACGCGGATGCGTGCCAGCAGCTCGGGCACGCTGAAGGGTTTGGTGAGGTAGTCATCCGCCCCAGCGTCCAGCAGCTGGATTTTTTGCGCCTCCTGATGGCGGGCCGACACCACGATGATGGGCAGCGCGCTGGTTTTTCGCACCTCGCGCACCAGTTGCATTCCGTTGCCATCGGGTAGGCCCAGGTCCAGCACGATGATGTCGGGGTGGCTGTGGGCAACCAGTGCATTCGCCTCGCTGATCGACACGGCCGTCATCACGTCAAAACCTTCGACTGATAACGACGATTGCATCAGCGCGCGGATCTCGCGGTCGTCCTCTACCACCAGCACCTTGAGCGTCATGTGGGTTCCCCCGCAGGGTGCAGTACTTCGATGGGCTGTTGTGCGTCAACGGGCAACGTCAAGGTAAAGCAACTGCCGCCACCCTGGCGTCTGCGTACGGTCAACGTGCCGCTGTGGGCCTGCGCGATGGCACGGCAAACGGCTAGGCCCAAACCAGCACCCCGCTGGCCTGAATGGTCATTGCGGGAGTAGGGCTGGAAGATGCTTTCCATGTTGTCATCGGCAATGCCGGGGCCGCGGTCTTTGACCGTCAGCTGGAGTTGATTGCCCGTTGATGTGACCGACAGCAAGACGCCCACCGTGCTGTATTTCAACGCGTTGTCCAGCAGGTTACCCACCAGCTGCGCCAATAGCACAGGGTCTGCTTTGACGAGTGGCAGGCCGCTTTGCACGCTGGACTGGATGCGCCGGGTCAGGTCTCGCAGGCGCACCCGGCCCAGTACCGCACCGACAATTTCCTCCATAGCCTCCCAATCCACCCGCAGCGTCTGGGATGTTTGCGCTGTATTTGCCAGTCGTACCAATTGCAGCGTGTTTTCGGTGATGTCAGACAGGTAGTCCGCTTCGCTGGCAATGCTGGCCAGCAAGCGGGTTTTCTCAGTGCCCGCCAGTTTGTCGCCCTGCGTTTGAAGGGACGATGCCGCCCCCACAATGGCAGCCAGCGGCGTGCGCAGGTCGTGTGAAATGGCGGCCAAAAACGTGCTTTGCAATTGCTGGCGATGGGCTTCCTGCTGGGCTAGCAACACAGACGCCGTGAGCTTGAGGCGTTGCAGCGCCTGGGCGACCAACGCGCACAGGGCCTGTGCGTGTTCGCGGCCGCTTTCGTCATTTGCGTGGGCGGGTTGCACGCAGGCTGCACCGCTCATTAGCCCGGGTGCGCCGAGCGGTATGTACCAGGCGTTCAAGCCCGGCCAGCGCCCGGTGCCGGGGCCCAGCACGGCAGCGTCTTTCATGCAGCTATGCAGGCCGTCAAGCACGGGCGTGGGTAGCGGGCTGTCGGCAACCAATTGCCCGTTGGCTTGCAGCAGCGCCAAGCTGCTTGGGCCCGCAAAAGCCGTCTCTAGCGCCACCTGACCATGGGTTTGGACCTCAGCGTCGGTTGATGCGCTGGCAACCGCGCTGGCCAGGGCCTGCAATTGGCGTGCACGCCGCTCGTTGACTTGAGCGACTGCCGTTTCGCCTCTCAACCGGCTCGCCAGATGGCTGATGACCAATGCCACGGCCAGCATGACGAACAAGGCGATCAAGTGCTCCTGGCTGTCCACTTCAAAGGTCCAGCGGGGTGGCACAAAAAAGAAATTCAGCGCCGTTACCGCGCCCACTGCGCACACCGCAGACGGCAACCAGCTCAGCGTATACGCCGCGATCACTACCGCCAGCACGTACAGCATAGCCTGGCTTGTGAGGGACAGGTAGGCGTGCAAGGTGAGCCCAATGGTGGTCACCACCACGAGCAGCGCGGTGACGGTGATCCAGTTTTTGGCGCTGTGATGGGGAGATGGCGTGCTTGAAGCGCTTAAAGCGCCCGATGCTTGCGGGTTGTTAGGGCTTGAGGATGAGGTCATGCCGTCAGCGTACCACCGGTGGTATCAGGATTGCATCAGGATGGTTTCACGGGGTTTTGCAGTCAATAGTTATGATAAAAATCGTCTAAAGTCCCCGTCAATCATCAATAGTTGGCTACATATTTAGTAGCATCCTGGGGGCTGGGCTGTGGCCCTTCAGGACTGGGTTCAGGTGGTTTGGCCCTGTTGTCGTCCAGCGAAAAGTAGTACGACAAGCGCTGCTGCGGATTCAGCCATTGCAGCACGTGGGCAGGCAATGTGGATGGACGGATAGCCTCCACAATTTTCAGGTCAAGCTCCTGGTCCAGCTCCAATGCTGGGGCTTCATCTTTGGGCAAGTCGGGGTTGTAAATCAGGACCTTGGGCTTGAGCGTGTGGCTGCCGGGTGCGACCACCATGGCCAGAGAGCCGTCACTCAAATGCACCACCGTGCCGGGGGGGTACACGCCCAGCAAGCGAATCAACGTGCTGAGCAGGCCTGGGTCATAGCGGTTGCCCTCTTTGCGGAACATGGTGGCCAGCGCTTCGGCAGGCATCATGGGGGCGTGGTCCACATCGGGAGCGCACAGCGTGTCGTAGCGGTCCACGATGGCCAAAATGCGAGCGCTCACGCTGGTGTCTTTTTTGCCCCTGGGCCAGCCGCTGCCGTCGATGGCTTCATGGTGATCGGCAATGGTTTGCAGCGCCGCATGGCTAAAAGCCCCGGACTCCAGCGCAAATTGCACGCTGTGCTTGACGTGCTGGCGGAAATGGTCTTCTTCATGGGGTTTGCGGTTGGCATTTTTCAGGATTTGTGGAGGGATTTGCGACTCGCCCGCGTCATGCGCCAGCGCCGCCATGGCCAGGTCACCTAACTCCTTCTCATTTAAGCCCGCTTTTTGTCCTACCAGCATGCACAGCGTGGTGGTGTTGAGCGCGTGAAAGTGCGGGCCTTGCTCCGACTGGTCGCCCAGCAAATGCAACAACACCTCATGCCCGCTGGCAAAGATGGACGCCGTCTCGCGCGACAAGGTTTTGATTTGCTGCCCCGCCACCTTGGGCGACCGCGGCAGGTTGAGCAGTGCCTCACGCGTGGCACGTGCTGCTGCGCCCCAGGCTTGGTCTGCCCGGGCGGCGGCGTCTTTTTGCGCCCGCAGCTTGGTCTTTTTGGCCTTGTCCATCAGCCGGATTTGCTCCAGGATGTCGGCCCGTGCCTTGGCCTGCGCAGCGGCTTCAATTTCGTCAGGGGCCAATGCCGCAGTGGCGGGCGGAACGGTGCTGCTATTGGGAAAATAATACAGCTTGCCCTTGACGTTCAATGCCTGGATGACGGCCACATCGTTGGCGGTTTCCACCAAAAACCGGTTGGACAAAAACGGGTGCTCAGTCCAATTGACATCCAGCCAAACGTAGAGACCAACCTTCAGCTGCGAGGCATCAATGGGAACCGGGGTGCCAGGATTTGTCCACATGAGTTACTTGCTCTTTAATTGTGATGGGGTGCGTTGCTATAGCGTTGCCACTACGTTTCC
>JANOLC010000519.1:0-10794 GCA_031419575.1 Burkholderiales bacterium
CAAAAAGGTGGGTGATTTGTCCAGCCCCAGACGCAAGCCCTCACCCAGCAGCGCTTCACGGGCGATGAGCTCGATCAACACCTGGTCGCGCAATTGAGGGGAATCGGTTGCCCCTTGGGCGACAAAATTAGCTACCGCCGCGTTCACCGTTTGCACGGGAATTGCCGCGCCATTCACGGTTGCCGCCACAGCAGTTTGCGGCGCGGCTGTTTGCGCCACTGCGCCCATTGGCAGCGCAACCGTCAACGCGGACACCACGGCGAATGCACCCAAGGCAGGACGGAAAAGAGGGATTGAAAGTCTGAGCATGAGGTCGTGTATTGAGTAGGAAAGATAGTTTGCATTGCAATGCAATACCGGGCAGTTCAACCCACCGAAAAACGCTACAGATACCGGTTGGTCAAACGCGTCGCCAAGCGATTGACGATGCTTTGCACCAATGGCGACGGCACCCAGGCCCGCAAGTTGCGCCAACTGCGCCACGCCACCAAGCCTTGCCCGGCAAGCCGTATCACACGCGCTGGCCGCAGCACCACCAGCGTGGACAAACCCAGCACTAAAAACAGCGGGTGCTGCTTCAAATAATCCACCCCCGAGCGAGCCACGGTGCGAGCGCGATCGACTGATTTTGCCGCCGAGCGCACGGGGGCCAAATCACGCACCAAGTCAGCCCGCTGATGGGCAATGCGCTCCACCAGCTGCCCGCGCTTGAGATTGAGGTCGGCCAGGCTGTTGTTCATGCTGCTGCTCACGACATACCGGTGGTGGGTTCCACCACTTTTTTCAGCTGCGCCAGGTCTTTTTGCAACTCTGACAGACTACCGGTGAACAGCGGTTCAGCCGTGGTCACACTGCGCTTGAGCGCGACATAAAACCACGTCGCCAGTGCCACAAACACACCGGCAAACACGGCCACAACGGCAATGCGCTGCTCCCAAAAAAGCAAGGTGATCAAGGCGACCAACAGCAGCGCACCAAACGCCGCGCTGATGATGATGCCAAAGGCCAGCGCCACCTGGCGCAGCAGGCGGATTTTCTCCAGTTGCAGCTCCAGCCCCGCCAGCTCCAGGCGCGTCTGCGCCATGCCCAGCAACGTGGCAACGGTGTTTTTCAGAGCGAGATAAAGGCCCGGGCTACCCGGCACGCCGTTCATGCAATTAGCTTCAGCGGCGACCAATGATCAGGCCAACCAGCAGACCCACGCCTGCGGCAACGCCAATCGCCGTCCAAGGAGACTCGTGCACGTATTCGTCGGTCGCACGGGCGGCGGCTTTGGTTTTGGCAACCAGCACGGCCTCGGCCTCCACCAGGCGCACTTTGGCATCGGCCAGGCGCACTTTGATGCGCTCACGCAGCTTGACGGCCGACTCGCCCACTTGGTCGGCCGTGGCGTGCAACATTTCTTCGGCTTCGGAGATCACCGATTTGATGTCGGTGACCAATTGGGATTGCGACTCGACACCAGATTGACTTGAACTAGACATGATGACCCTTTCAGTGATGAGAACAATAAGCAAAGGTTAGCAGATGCTAGCTGCAAAACACCTCATTCAGTCCAATTTTGCGCCTTTGAAAGCCGTTGTTACGTGCGTTGGACCACATAGTTGATTTTCCGCAAGGCGGCATCCTCCAAAGACCGTCAGGAATAATCGGGCGATGAATGCTCACCCCGCCCCGACTCATCTTTCTGGCCGCGATTTGGCGGCCGCATTGGCCGTGGTGGTGATCTGGGGTCTGAACTTTGTGGCAATGAAATACGCGCTACGGGATGTCACGCCATTTCAACTGGGCGCGGCGCGTTATGTGTTTGCGGTGCTGCCACTGATTTTCTTCATTCGCGCCCCCAAAATGCCCTGGAAGTGGGTGGTGTTGTACGGGCTGTTTCAGGGCGTGGGGCAATTCGGGTTTTTGTTCAGCGCGCTCAAGGTCGGCATGACGGCCTCGCTGGCCTCGGTGCTGATGCAAATGCAGGTTTTCTTTACCGCGCTCTTTGGGTTTGTACTGCTGCACGAGCGCATGAGCCGCCCGCAAATCGCCGGGCTGGTACTGGCCGCGTTGGGCCTGCTGTGTTTCACTATGAATTTTGTAGCTAACAACACAGTGATGACGGGGACTATCGCCACTTTTTGGGGTTTTGTTCTGAATTTATGTGCTGCGGCCATGTGGGCCGCCTCCAACATCGTGGCGCGCAAGGCGCAGCAGTCCAGCCCGCACTACGACCCGGTGGCGTTTGTGGTGTGGAGCAGCCTGACGCCCATCCTGCCGTTTCTCGCGCTGACTTGGGCGTTTGATTCCGACAGTGCGCGCTGGCTCTCTGCGGCATCGTGGCTGGCATTGCCCTGGATCACTTGGCTGGCCGCCGCTTACCTGGGCTGGGTGGCCACCATTACCGCCTACGCGCTGTGGACCGGTCTGCTCAAACGCCATCCCGCCAACCGCGTGGCCCCCTTCAGCCTGGGTGTACCCGTGGTGGGGCTGGCGGCGGGCATGCTGGCGCTGGGGGATGTCATCACGCCCTGGCAGTGGGCGGGCATTGCACTGGTGGTGGCTGCGCTGGTGACTGTGATGCTGGGGGGAAGGTGGTTGCGTTAGATGTCAGGAACTCCAATGCAGCGGAGCTACATCGAAAACTCTGCTCAGTTTGTAAGTTGGCCGCCGCCACATCACACCGGCAGTCACCCCCGAGCCGCCTGCAACACATCGCGCATCGTCAAAGCCTCGGCCCGCGCAGCAGCCGCAAAGTCATCGCCCGATGACGCGTAAATAATGCCCCGCGATGAATTCACAACGATGGGGGCTGTGGTGGTGCCACCATTTCCGCGCCAGCCGGCTTTCACCGTAGCCACCGCGTCGCCGCCCTGCGCGCCCACGCCGGGGATGAGCAACGGCAGGGTGGGTGCCAGCGCGCGCACCCGCTCGATTTCCGCGGGGTAGGTGGCGCCCACCACCAGGCCGAGCTGGCCGTTCAGGTTCCACGGGCCTTGCGCCAGATGCGCAATGTGTTCATACAGCAGGGGTTCGCCCGGCACGCTGGACAGACGCTGGCCTTGCAAATCGTCCCCACCGGGGTTGGAGGTGCGACACAGCAAAAACGCGCCTTTATCGGCATACTTTTTGGGGTTGAGGTAGGGTGCGACCGAGTCAAGACCCATGAAGGGCGACAGGGTGACGGCATCGGCTCCGTAGCGCTCAAAGGCCTCAATGGCGTATTGGTCGGCGGTGCTGCCGATGTCGCCGCGTTTGGCGTCAAGAATGATGGGCACCTGGGGTGCGGTACGACGCATGTGGTCCATCAGGCGCTCCAGCTGGGCTTCGGCGCGGTGCGCGGCAAAGTAGGCGATTTGTGGTTTGAAGGCAATCACCAAGTCGGCCGTGGCGTCCACAATCGCTGCGCAGAAGTCGTAAATCTTGCTGGCATCACCTTTGAGATGGGCGGGGAATTTGGTCGGTTCGGGGTCCAGGCCCACACACAGCATGGAGGCGTTTTGGCGCGCTGCGGCGCCCAGCATGTCGATGAAGTTCATGCGGGCATTGTAAGAATCACGCCCCGGGGGACAACCAATGACCAAACAGGGACAATTCGGCCATGCATACCTTGTCCCGCCGCCAACTTATTCTGCTGATTTGCTTAACCCTGGTGTGGGGCTTCAACTGGCCGGTGATGAAACTGGGCGTGAATCATTACCCGGCGTTGACGTTTCGCACCCTGTCGCTGATTTTGGGCCTGCCCGTGCTGGCGCTGGGGTTGAAGGTGCTGAAGGTGCCTTTTCATGTGCCACGGGTCTATTGGCGCGAAATCTCTTGGCTGGCCTTGACCAACATGATTGTCTGGCAGGGGTTGATCATTCTGGCGGTCAAAAACCTGAGCAGCGGGCGCGCGGCGATTCTGGGCTACAGCATGCCGATTTTCTCGGCCGTCCTGGGCGCGTTGGTGTTTGGTGCGCGCCTGGCACCCCGCGCCTGGGGCGGTGTGGCCGCCGCTGCGCTGGGGGTGATGTTGCTGCTGTGGCACGAGTTGGCCAATCTGTCGGGGCGACCCATCGGCGTGGCGCTGGCGCTGTTTGCCGCAGCCACGTGGGCGCTGGGCACGCAACTGATGCGCCGAACTACCGTGCCGCTGCAAACGCTGACCATTTCTTTCTGGATGACCGTGCTGACCACCGTGGTGATGACCGTGTGCGCCACGCTGTTTGAGCGTGACCAGTGGGCCATGCCACCCCGCGACACGGTCATCGCCATTGTTTACAACGCGGTACTGATTTTTGGCTTTGCCCACGCGGTGTGGTTTTCGCTGGCGCGGGCCCTGCCACCCGTGGCTTCGACGCTGAGCGTGATGTTCATCCCGATTCTGGGGGTGTTCAGCGGCGCGTGGTGGCTGGGCGAAGTCTTGCACTGGCAGGACTGGACGGCGGTGCTGCTGATGGTAGCGGCGATTGGCTCGGTGCTGTTACCTGTTAAAGCCTCTACCCCTTCACGCTGAACGGTTGCCAGGCCGGCGCAATGGATAAGGTGAAAACTTAACCCGCCAGCCGTTTCATGGTGTCCATGGCCAGGCACAAATCGGCCCAGGCCTTGGCTTTTTCAGGAAGGTTGCGCAGCAGATAGGCAGGGTGGTAGGTGGCGATGACCGGGGTGGTTACTGGGGTGGCAGTACCCGCTAATTCATAGCCATGCACCTGCCCGCGCAGTTTGCCCAGCGGCAGCTTGGCCACATCGGGGATGCTGGCCTGCAACAGGGCGTTCACCGCAAAGCGACCCATGGCCAAAATCACTTTGGGCTGTAACAGCTCAATCTGGCGGCGCAAAAAGGGTTCGCATTGGGCGATCTCAGCCAGCTCGGGGTTGCGGTTGCCAGGGGGCCGGCACTTGACCACATTAAGGATGTAGCTGTTGGTCTGGCGGCTGGCACCGATGGCCTTGAGCATGTTGTCCAGCAGTTGCCCGGCTTGGCCGACAAAGGGCTCGCCCGTGCGGTCCTCGTTTTCACCGGGGCCTTCACCCACGATCAGCCAGTCCACCGGCGGTGTCGCACTTGCATCGGTCGCAGGGGGGCCAACCCCAAACACGGTGTTCTTGCGACCCTCGCACAGCTTGCAGGCACGGCAACCGGCCACCGCCTGCTGCAAGCCGGCCCACGACAGACTGGAAACACTATTTGGCGAAATTTCAGCACTAATTATGTCTAAGGTCCCCGTCGCAGCTTGATAGTTAGCTATATTTTCGATAGCTATTGCGTGAACCGGTCGCGTGGGCGCTAACGCAACGGGCGCTCTCTCGGCCACCATGGCCTGGGGCCACCAGACGTGCACGTCCATCTCTTGCAACATGGCGCGTTGGCGATCATCCAGCACCAGGGTCATAGCTTCAGACTCATCACGACGGCATCTTCACGCGGGTCGCTGCCGTTGGGGTAATAGGCTTTGCGGACGCCCACGTGACGGTAACCGTTGCTTTGGTAGACGTGCGTGGCGCGCTCATTGCCCACGCGTACCTCCAACCATAGCCATTGGGCGGCCTGTCCGCGCGCCCAGATCGTCAGCGCGTCCAGCATCACCATCGCCCAACCCTGGCGCTGGTGCTCCGGGGCCACGGTAATGTTGAGCAGGTGCACCTCGTCCACCCCTTTCATGGCGACAAAGTAGCCCAGCAACACATCGCCCGCCATCAGCAATTGCACCTGATAACCGGCGGTCAGCGCGTCGGTGAAGTTGGTGCGTGACCACGGGTGGGCATAGGCGCGCTGCTCCACCTGAATCACAGATTCCAGCCGCCCCGCATGAAGGGGTTCGAACCGGGCTTCGACGGGTTTGAGGACGGCGTTCATGGGTGGCGGGCAGTATTGAACTGGCAATGTCAGGTTGGATTCACGCCAAGGCTGCGGCCTTGTCGGCCAGCCGCTCTTGCGTGGTTCGCGCCACTTTATCGCGAATGTAGGTCGGCAAGGCCTGGTCTGCCGGCACGGCCTGCTCCGCCGCAAGCAGGGCAGGCGCCAGGCGCAATAGGGCACTGGCGGTGGGCAGGGCATGGATGTAAGCCGCAGCACCGATGGCCAGCCGCTCCCCATACACGGCCAGGGCGTTGCCCGCCACGAGGCTGCCATTTTGTAAAAAGGACTCCATCGCCAATTTTTCAGGTCGAATGAGCTGATAGTCCCCGTGAATATTAAATAGTTTGCTATCGAATTCGTAGTGAGCCGCGTACACCTCGTCCATGCGGGCATCCAGCAGTGCCAGGACGTTGAAGCACACATTGGCTTCCAAATGGCCGGACTCAATGGCCTTGAAGCGCGCCTCTTCCGCCACGGCCATCAAGGTATCAACCGGCAAGACCGGCACCCCCGCCCCAAACGCCAGGCCCTGGGCTACCGAGCACGCCGTGCGCAGCCCGGTGAACGAACCCGGCCCACGGCCAAAGGCGATGGCATTGAGCTGGTCAAACTGCAACCCGGCCTGAGCCATCAGTTGCTGAATGGCAGGAATCAATGCGGTGGAGGCCTGCGCGCCGCCCGGGCCTGTATGGTGCCAGGCCTGAGCCGCACCACCCTCGCCGCGCTGAACGGCGATGGACAGGGTGTCAGTGCTGGTGTCAAAGGCTAAGAGGTTCATGCTTTCCCCGCCCGCACCCCGAACAGAATTCCGCAGGTCACCAGCCCCAGACCGGCCCACAGGTTCCACGACAGCGGCTCGCCCAAAAAGTAGGCCGCGCCCAGTGCCGAGGAGCCCGGCACGATGGCCGTGAACATGGTGGTGCGCACGGGGCCAAAGTACTGGATCATTTTGGTGAAGGTGATGCCCGAGATCACCACGGAACCCACGCCCTGGAACACCGCCTGAAACACCACGTCGTTTAACGGTGCCGTGAAAAAATGACTGGCGACAAGACCGAAGGCGATCAACAGCGAATACACCGGCACGTAAATGACAAACGCAAACGCGGTGATAGCGATGGTGGCACGCACGGCATCCAGCGCGTAGCGGCGCGCCAGCACGCCGTAGGTGGACCAGCACATCGCAGCAACCATGAACAACACATCGCCCCGCCAGACGGTGCCACCGTCAAACGCGCGCAGCAGGCTGGCACCACCGACCATCAGGTCACCCGCCACGATAAAAGCCAGCCCGGTCAGGCGCGCCGGGGTGAGGTGCTCTTTCAAAAACAGCACAGCCAGCAGCGCCGTCCACAGGGGCAGGCTGCCTGGCATCAGCACTGAGGCGTGGGCGGCTGGCGCGAACACAAAGCCGCTGTAAGCCAGCAAGGCGTAAAGCAGGCCACCAAACAACCCCACAGTGGCGGTGACTTTGAGCGACAGGGGCGACAAGCCCAGCAGGGATGACTCACGCGCCACAGTTCCATTAGCCGCATCAGGCTTGCCTTCGAGCGCCCGCGCCCGGTCTCGCTGCACCAGCCACCAGCCCCAGGGCAACAAAATCGCGCTAGCACCCAGAATGCGAGCCAGCGCGATGTCAAACGGGGTCAACGTCGCGCCACGCGCCGGGTCGGCCGAGGCGCGGGCAATGATGATGAAGCCGGTCCAGATGATGACGGTGACGACGGCGGCAGAGATACCCACCGCTCTGGGTGACAGGGCTTTGAAAAAACGCATGGTGTGATTATCGGGGGTGGCCTCAAGCAACCGCGCGGTGCCGGGCGGTAGACTGGAGCGCCATGCACCTGACCCCTGATTTTTCCGTCCCCGTGACTTGTCGATCATTCGTTCCCGTTCGCCCTGAGCTTGTCGAAGGGCCCTTCGACAAGCTCAGGGCGAACGGATGGGTCACGCGTTTAATCAAGCAAACCAACCGCCTGACCTTCGCAACCCTGCTTGCCAGCGCGGCCCATGCCCAAAGCCTGCCTCCCGAGGTCGATGCCGCCCTGGTGCGCGCCAAAGTACCGCGTGAGGCCGTCACCGTGCTGGTGGTGGACGCCCAGGGCAGAGGCCCGGCTCGCCTGAGCCACCGGGCCAACGTGCCGGTCAACCCCGCCTCCATCATGAAGCTGGTGACCACTTACGCCGCACTGGACTTGCTGGGCCCGGCCTTCATGTGGACGACCCCGGTGTACGTGGAAGGCGCGGTGCGCGACGGCACCTTATTTGGCAATCTGTACATCAAAGGCCAGGGCGACCCCAAGCTGGTGGCCGAGCGGCTCTGGCTGCTGCTGCGCCGGGTGCAGGGGCTGGGCGTCAAGGCCATTGCGGGCGACATCGTGCTGGACCGCAGCGCATTCGAAACCGTGGAGGTGGACCCCGCCAGCTTTGACGGTGAGGGCCTGCGCCCCTACAACGCCACGCCCGATGCCCTGCTGCTTAATTTCAAGTCGGTGGTGATGACCTTTGTGCCCGACCGCACCGCAACTACTGCCCAGGTGCAGTTTGAGCCACCGCTTGCGGGGGTGATGATGCAGGCCAGTGTGTCGCTTTCTGCAGGCGAATGTGGCGACTACCAAACGACCTTGAAGGGCGATTTTTCAGACCCGAACGCGATTCGCTTCAGCGGCACCTACCCCGTCAATTGTGGTGAAAAGGTCTGGTCCGTGGCTTATGTCGACCCCAAAACCTACGCCGTGCGTGCCGTGGAAGGGTTGTGGCGCGACATGGGTGGCAAGCTGGCTGGCGCGGTGCGCGAGGGTCGGGTGCCTGCAACCCTGAAGCCTGCGTTTGAAGTCAACTCCCCCACGCTGGTCGAGGTGATCCGCGACATCAACAAGTTCAGCAACAACGTGATGGCGCAGCAGTTGTTTTTGTCGTTGAGCTTGCAGGCCAAATCAGGCAGTGCGGGTACTTTGGGTGGGGCGGGCACCCTGGCTGGCTCGCGCGAGGTGGTGCAACGCTGGTGGAAGAACACCATCAGCACCAACTCGGACGACGCGCCGCTGCTGGACAACGGCTCGGGCTTGTCACGCACCGAGCGCATCACGGCGCTGGGGCTGGCGCGGCTGTTGCAGACGGCTTATGCGTCGCCGCTCAACCCCGAGCTGATCTCGTCGCTGCCCATCATCGGGGTGGACGGCACGCTGCGCCGCAATCGCTCCAAGGCGCAGGGCAGCGCTCACCTGAAGACCGGCACCTTGCGCGACGTGGTCGGCATGGCGGGGTACGTGCACGCGCCCAATGGCCGGCAATATGTGCTGGTGATGATCATCAACCACGCCAACGCGGGGGCAGCGCGGCCCGCGATGGATGCATTGCTGGACTGGACCATAAAAGACAACTAGTTTGCTGCGTTGCAATACAAAATCCAAAGGTCTGGGACAATCAGGGCATGATTTCCAATGACCTGCTGGGCGCCGTTGCCGCTACCATCACCACGGCCAGTTTTTTGCCGCAAGTTTGGCAAACTTTCAAAACTCGTGACGTCAGCGGCATCTCGCTGGGCATGTACACCGCCTTCACCGTGGGCGTAGCGCTCTGGCTTATTTACGGTTTGCGCCTGGGCGCCTGGCCCATCGTGATCGCCAATGGCATCACACTGGCGCTGGCCTTTGCGATTTTGGGGATGAAGCTTCGCTATGGTCGCGTTGGCACCACCCACCGTTCAGACCGATAGCGCTCCCTTTATCCCGCGGACGCACGCGTCAGGCGATCCCGCACCCCATCCCAATCGGGCGCATCGGGCGGCGTCTCCACCCAGATCAATTTCACGCCCTGGACATCAAAGTCTCGCAAGACAGCAAATAACTGTTGGGCGGTAGCGGCGGCATCGTCAGGCATTCGGCGGCGCAAAATCTTGGCGGACGCGGTGTGCAGGATGGCGCGGGAATAAATCGCAATAACAGCGTCAGCGGGTCTCACACCCTCTTTTTGGGCATCCATGTCGGTGCCCAGCAAATCCAGCGCCGCCTGCAATGCCTTGGCATCCATCAACCGCAGCTTGGCGTTGGGCGCGTAATGCGATTCAAGGGTTCCAGAGGCCTTGGGTCCGCGTGGAACATCACTAGTCAGCTCTTCATTTGATAGCACAAGTTGCCCGCACACCGCCTCAATCTGCGCACGGCTGATGCCACCGGGGCGCAACAAAATGGGCTGGCCACGCGTGCAGTCGATGATGGTGGACTCAATGCCCACATCGCAGGCACCGCCGTCCAGAATCAGTAAATCGCCACCAAATTCGCCCGCCACATGCGCGGCCGTGGTGGGGCTGACGCGGCCAAACTGGTTGGCGCTGGGGGCGGCCAGGCCCCAGACAACGGAACCCACCCGTTCGCCCTGAGCCTGTCGAAGGGGCTTCATCAAAGCTTTCAGCACCGCTTGCGCCACCGGGTGCGACGGGCAGCGCAAACCAATCGAGTTTTGCCCGCCCGCCGAAGCGGCGGCCACACCCTCTTTGCGCGGCAAGATTAAGGTCAGCGGGCCTGGCCAGAAGGCGGCGATCAGCGCCTGGGCAAAGTCAGGCACCTGGCTCGCAAAATGCGCGACGCCACTGGCATCCGCCACGTGAACGATCAGCGGATGGTCGCTGGGTCGGCCCTTGGCGGCGAAGATTTTCGCCACCGCCGCCGGGTTGTCGGCATCGGCAGCCAGGCCATACACCGTCTCAGTCGGCAGGCCAATCAGGCTGCCGGTCCTGATCGCACGGGCCGCAATCGCTATGGATTCGGAATCACCGCCAGGCAGGATCACCGCGAGGCCTTGACTGGTTTTGACGGCCCGGGGGCCAATTGCGCAAACGCCTTGATGCCCAAAATCTTGACCGCCTGCGCCGCCGTGGCACGCACCTCGGCGACGGTGGCCCCGGTGATGTTCAGATGCCCCATCTTGCGGCCCTTGCTGGCTTTGCTTTTGCCGTACAAGTGCAA
>JANOLC010000520.1:0-3471 GCA_031419575.1 Burkholderiales bacterium
TCAGCGCCATCCGCCAAGTAACGGCCATCATGGGCGAGATCAGTGCGGCCAGTGGCGAGCAAGCCACGGGCGTAGCCGAGGTGGGTGATTCTGTTACGCAAATGGACCACGCCACCCAGCAAAACGCAGCACTGGTGGAGCAAATGGCCGCAGCCGCCAGCAGTCTTAAATCACAGGCGCAAGAACTGGTTCAAACCTTGGCGGTGTTCTCGCGGGATGATGTGGCACCGGTCGTCCGGGGTCAGGCGGGTTTTGCGCCCTACAGGATCGCCAGGTAGATGCGACTCAAGTCCTCACCAAACCTCGATAGGTTGCTACAAATTCAGTAGCGTCCTCCAACACGGCGGTGGCATTTTTGCCGGGCTTGTAAAGGCTGGAGCCAATGCCAAACCCTTGTGCGCCGGCTGCACGCCACGTCGCCATGTTGGTGGGCGTGATGCCACCCACGGGCAACAGCAAGGTGCCTGCTGGCAATACCGCCAGCAGCGCCTTGACCACGGCGGGTGAAGACAATTCAGCCGGAAAGATCTTCAGGCCCTGGGCCCCTGCGGCCAGCGCGCCAAAGGCCTCAGAAGGGGTGATGACGCCGGGCAGGCAGATCATCCCCAAACGCACTGCTTCCTGGACTACTTCGGCGTTGAAGTTGGGCGACACGATCAGTTGCCCGCCTGCGGCGTGAACATCACGCACCTGGGCTGGCGTCAACACAGTGCCCGCACCCACCAACGACGTGGCGTGCTGTTGTGCGAGTAGGGCAATGCTGTCCAGGGGTTGTGGTGAATTCAGTGGCACTTCCAGCAAGGTGAAGCCTCCGGCCGTCAGCGCCTGGCCGATAGCTGGGGCCTCAGCGGGGGTCAGCCCGCGAAGGATGGCGATAAGTGGCATGGTTGCGAAGGCGGTGGTGAATTTTTGTTGTGCGGTCATGAGTTTCATCCAGTGTTTGTGGGGCGACGGTGTCGCGTTTTCAGGCCGCGTTGGCCCGGATCGCACCCGCCAGCGCATGCAAACCTGCCCAGGTGGCTTCCGAGCCCATCGCCCGGCATGCGGTGCCGTGCTGGGCCAGCGCCAAGGCATAGCGCGTGGTGAGGGTGGATGAGCCAATCATCACGACTTCTGCTGAGCCGGCAAGTGTCTGCGAACGCAACTCTTCACCAATCACCAGGCCTGACAGATAGCTGCTGGAGGCTTGCGCATTCATGCGCGAAAAAAGCGAAAGGGTTCTGGCACTGAAGGCGGTGTTCAGCAAACCATCACCCGCTGCGGCCAAAGCCACACCCTGGGTGAAAGCGGCTTCGTCAAACGGCGCATTCGCATCCAGCGTTTTGGCCAGAATGGAATGCTGGCTGAGCAGCGCGTAAAACTCGCCCGTCATGTAGGTGCGAAAGGTGGTGACCCGGCCGTTTTCAACCCGTGCCCATTTGCTGTGGGTGCCCGGCAAAACGAACAGACCCTCGCGCAGGCCCGTGAGGTGCATGGCCCCGAAAATCTGCACTTCTTCGCCACGCATCACGTCGGGGGCGTGAGGGTGTTCGCAACTCAAACCCGGCACGATGGCGATTTTGTTCGGCTCAATCCATTTGAGTTGGGCAGCCAGCTCGTCAAAGCCGGCGGGGCAGGGGCAGTAGGGAGCCTCTACCCAGCCCTGTTTGCTGCCCGCCATGCCAGATATCAAGCATAAAGTGCCACTAGTCCCCGTCCAGTCTGAAAAGTTTGCTTCAAAAAACGTAGCAAACTCACCGGGCGGGATGGTCAAAATGCCTCGTGCCATGGCGCGTTCTTCCAGCACCTGGCCGTGTGCGTCGAGCCGTGCGGCGCGCAGGGACGAGGTGCCCCAGTCAACGGCGATAAGCGTGGTTTTATTCATGCAAATTTGGCCAAGTTAAGTTGGACGGCAACTTGGGCAGGGTTGGGCAGGGGAGCGACGGCACCGTAACCTTGCACAGACAGCGCAGCGGCTGCGTTGGCGTAGGCAGCTGCGGTGAATACATCGTCGCCCATTGCCATGCGGGCCAGCAGGTTGCCGCAAAAGCAATCGCCCGCGCCCGTAGCGTCCACCACGGTCACCCGTTGACCGGTCACGCTTTGCCGGTTAACACCATCACTGACCAGGGCACCGTCAGCCCCGAGCTTGAGTACAACCGTGCGCGCACCATGGGTGTGGCTCCAGTCGATGATGGCCTGTGGCTCAGTCAAGCCTGTCAGGGTCACCATGTCCTCCAGGCTCGGCAGAAAAATATCGCACAGCGCTACAGCCTGGGCAATGCAGGCCCGCGCCCGCGCCAGCGGCCAGAGCTTGAGCCGCAGGTTGGAGTCAAACGACACCCGCGTGCCACTGGCGTGCGCCAGGGCCATGGCCGCAAACGCGGTGTCACAAGCCCCAGGAGAAATCGCCAGCGAGATGGCTGACAGGTGCAGGATGTGAGCTGATGAAATGGCATCAGCCGCGCACAGGGTGTTTCCGTCAGTGACATTCAACCACTTGGGTGTCATGCGGCTGGCGGCAGACCCAGCGCGCAGGTAGCTGAATTCATGGCCTAAGCCGCCATGGGTCACAAAGTAGATGCCCGTAGGCGCACTCTCATCGCGTTGCACCGTGGCGGTGCTTACACCTTCGCGCTGCCATAAGTCCAGCAAAGCATTGCCAAAGGTGTCAGCCCCCACGCGGGTGAGGTAGGCGGTGCGCGCACCAGCCCGGGCCGCTGCGATGGCCGCATTGCTGGTGTCCCCCCCAAAGCCCTGCAAGTAGCGCGGCTCGCCGGCTTGGGTCTGGTTGAATTCCAGCATGGCTTCGCCTAAGCCCACTACATCAAATTGTTTGTCCATCAAAGTGAGCCTGCAAGGCACCAAGCGTTCAGTGGTTGGCAATCAGTGGTTGTCGCGGGGCACGGCCGATCCGCGTTGGCCCACCAAAAAGTCCAGGTCGACACCTTCATCGGCCTGCAACACATGGTCAATATAAAGTTTCCAGTAACCGGAGGCCATCGCAGGCTGCGGTGCTTTCCAGAGCATTTTGCGTCTGGCCAGTTCTTCGTCGCTGACATGCAGATGCAGCAGACGCCTGGGCACATCAAGCTCGATGATGTCGCCGTTTTGCACCAGCGCGAGCGGGCCACCGGCTGCAGCTTCCGGCGCAGTGTGCAACACCACGGTGCCGTAGGCAGTGCCGCTCATGCGGGCGTCGCTGATACGCACCATGTCGGTAATGCCCTTGCGGAGCACCTTGGGCGGCAGCGGCATGTTGCCGACCTCGGCCATGCCGGGGTAGCCCTTGGGGCCGCAGTTTTTCAGCACCATCACGCAGTTCTCGTCGATGTCCAGATTTTCGTCATCAATGCGGGCATGGAAATCTTCAATCGTTTCAAACACCACGGCTCGGCCCTTGTGCACCATCAACTCAGGTGTGGCGGCGCTGGGTTTAATGACTGCGCCGCGTGGTGACAGATTGCCGCGCAGCACGGCAATACCGGCTTT
>JANOLC010000521.1:0-2742 GCA_031419575.1 Burkholderiales bacterium
GCGGTGAGCATGGATTGAATGCGTGCATTGCGGTTGTCACGCGGGGTTGGGTTGCTTTTGCCCTGCAACAGCAACAGCGGCAAACCCACGTTTTGCGCTACGTCCAGATGCGGCAGCACGTGAAAGGCCTGGAAAACGAAGCCAACTTTTTCACGGCGCAGAAGCGCCTTCTGGTCGTCGCTCAATGCCCCCAAGTCAACGCCGTCCAGCACCACCGAGCCGCTGTCCCATGTGTCCAGCCCGGCCATGCAGTTCAGCAGGGTGGATTTGCCCACGCCCGATTCGCCGACGATGGCGACAAATTCGCCCGCAGCCACCGTTAGGTTGACATTGGCAAACACGGTGGTGTCACCGTAGCGTTTGCTCAAATTTTGGATCACCAGGCTCATGCGGCGCTGGCCTTCCAGGCCCGCACAGCGGCGTTGACCCTAGTCAGCACCTGCGCGGTGGCATCCGGTGCGTCGCAGGCCACCACTTGGCGCTGTGGCATGGACCGCAGCCAGGTGACCTGGCGCTTGGCCAATTGGCGTGTGGCGAACAGGGCGCGGTCTTGAAGTTCGTCCATCGGAGCAACGCCGTCGAGGGCTTCCCACGTCTGGCGGTAGCCCACGCAGCGCATGGAAGGCAAGTCCGGGTTCAGGTCGCCGCGTGCGCGCAGGGTTTTGACTTCGTCGACAAAACCCGCCGCCCACATGGCCTGCAGACGCAGGGCGATGCGGGCGTGTAACCAGGCTCTATCGGTTGGTTCCAAGGAAATAAGGGGTGAAGTCCCCGTCAGATATGAATAGTCTGCTACTATTTTTGTAGTGTGAAAGTGAGACATCGGCAACCCAGAGACGCGATAAACCTCTAGCGCGCGTGAGATACGTTGCGAGTCGGCCGGCTTCAGGCGAGCGGCGGTGATGGGGTCAACGCTGGCCAGCAGGGCGTGCATGGCGGGCCAGCCCATGGTGCTGGCTTCTTGCTCCAGCGCGGCGCGAATGGCGACATCGGCTTTGGGCATGTCGTCCAGCCCGTCAAACAGAGCCTTGAAGTACAGCATGGAGCCGCCCACCAGCAGGGGCAGCTTGCCACGGGCATGGATCTCGCCCATCAGCCGCGTGGCGTCGCACGCAAATTCGGCGGCGCTATAGGCATTGAGCGGGTCGCGGATGTTGATGAGGTGGTGTGGCACCTGGGCTAACTCAAGCGCGCTGGGTTTGGCTGTGCCGATGTCCATGCTCCGGTAGACCAGGGCCGAGTCCACGCTGATGATTTCCACGCTGTGCTCTCGGGCGATGGCCAGCGCAGCGGCGGTTTTGCCGGATGCGGTGGGGCCTGCCAGCGCAATGTGGTGGGGCAGGGCCGGCGATGGGCGGATGGGCACGTCAATGCTTGGCGGGTTCGCCATATTTTTGCACCAGCGTCCAGGCGGTCAGGCTGATCAGCACGCTCCAAAACCAGATGCCGTAGGCCAGCGGGTATACCGTGCCGTCAATATGGGTGCCCAGCCAGCCACCCATGGCAAACGCAGCGACCATCATCACAAAACCGTTCAAGGCCGATGCCGCACCGGCCGCTTGCGGGAAGGGCCCCACGGCACCACTCTGCCCACACGGCTGGTGCACACCGTGGCCCAGCATGAACAGCCATGCCGGAAGCGTGATGGCCCATACGGTGTGGATGCCCGCCATGGCCAGCAGGCCCATGGTGGTGCCGCCCACCAGTGTGAGCCCACCGGCAATGGCCACCGTTTTGCGCACCCCAAACCGCAGCAACAAGCGGCGGCATAACAGGGTGCCCAGAATGTACACAAACGAGATGGAAAACATCACCAGGCCGTACTGTGTTTTGCTCAGGTGCAGCACCTTGATGAACACAAAAGAGGACGCCGCCAGAAAGGTAAACAAGCCCCCGTAGGAACTGGTGGCCAATGCCGAAAAGGCCACAAACGTGGGGTTGCGCACAATCACCCACCAGGTCTTCAGCATGGCAGCTGGTTGCAGCGCACGCGGGTTGCGCCGGGCCAGTGTTTCCTTGAAATTAAGTGCAATGAAGCCCAGCGCCACCACACCAAAAGCAGCTGGCGCCAACAAGGCGATGCGCCAGTTGAACAGGTCCGAGAGCAGGCCCCCCAGCGGTGCACAGGCGCAGGCAATGATGCCCAACCCGGTCAACCCCTTGGACATGGCGCGTGCGCCCTCCAGCGGATTGAACAGGTCGCGCACAATGGCCCGAGCGCACATCACACCAGCCCCCATGGCCACCCCCTGCGCCATGCGGCACAAAATCAAAACCTCCATGCTACTGGCCAGGGCACTCACCCCCGCTGCAATGGCATAACCCAGCAGACCGATCAGCAGCACGGGCCTGCGCCCGAACCGGTCAGACAGCGGCCCCCACAGCAATTGCGACAAACCAAAGGACAGCAACAAGGCTGTCAGCGTGAGCTGCGCCTGCGATATGGGTGCGCCAAAGCCTTCGGTGATGGCGGGCAGTGCGGGCAGGTAGAGGTCGGTGGTGACGGGTTGCAGACCCAACAGCAGGGCCAGCATCAACACGACCGTGCCACTGGGCATGGCGGTTGAAGAGGTGGCTGAGTTTTTGGGTGTGGTGGTCAATAGCGGGGCCAGGGAAGGCGTGTGGGACGGGGCCCGCGGAGGGGTTTGAGAAGAAATCAAAATCAGCGAACGTTAAAAAACTGCGCCAGCGCCACGCGGTACTGGGCCTGCCCGACTGCGTTGGTGTTGTGGTGTGAGCCTC
>JANOLC010000522.1:0-3011 GCA_031419575.1 Burkholderiales bacterium
TCTGAGGGTTCCCGCATTCCCGGCATTCGCAAATGGCCGACCGAGTACTTGCCCAAAATTTATGACCCGGTTAACGTGGACGAATTGGCCTATGTGAGCCAGGTGGATGCCGAAGAAATGGCCCGGCGCATGGCGCGCGAGGAGGGCATTTTTGGCGGCATCTCGGCCGCCGGGGCCTGCTGGGTGGCGCAAGAGATTGCCAAGCGCGAGAAAAACGCCACCATTGTTTTTGTCGTCTGCGACCGGGGCGATCGCTACCTGTCTACGGGTGTGTTTCCGGCCTGAAGTCCCCGTATCTATTCAATAGTTAGCTATTTAATTTGTAGCGATAAGAATCAACATGACCTCTGCTTTCAAGTTTTGCCCGCAGTGCGCCACGCCACTGGAACACATCACCAGCCTGGAAGATGGTGGTGAAAAAGAGCGCCTGCGCTGTGTGGCGTGTGGCTTCACGCACTGGAATAACCCAGTGCCCGTGCTGGCCGCTGTGATTGAGTACGAGGGCAAAATTCTGCTGGCCCGCAACGCCGCGTGGACCAGCAAGATGTACGCGCTGATCACCGTTTTCATGGAAGAGGGCGAAACACCACAAGGCGGCATTGAGCGGGAAATTGCCGAAGAAACCTCGTTGACGACCCATTCATTGGATCTGATTGGCGTGTATGACTTTCAGCGCATGAACCAGATCATCATTGCCTACCACGCGGTGTGCAGTGGTGACGTCAAGTTGTCGCCCGAGCTGGTGGACTACAAGCTGTATGGGTTTGAGGACGTGGTGTGCTGGCCGGCTGGCACGGGCTACGCGCTGGCCGACTGGCTCAAGTCACGCGGGCACACGCCCAAGTTTGTGGAATGGTCCAAGCGCCCGTGATTTCGTGCAAGGCGGGGTGCAAGGCGGAACTGCTTAAAATTACGGCAAATCTTTAGGAATTTGAATGAACATCGACAAAGAACTCGACACCCGTGGCCTGAATTGCCCGCTGCCTATTTTGAAAGCCAAAAAGGCGCTGTCAGACATGGAAAGTGGGCAGATCCTGCGTGTGACGGCCACCGATGCGGGTTCGGTACGGGACTTTCAGGCGTTTGCCCGCCAGACCGGCAATGAGCTGGTCGAGCAGCAGACCACTGGGACTGATTTCATTCACGTGATGCGCCGCCGCTAAAACACGGTAGCGTCGCTTTAACCCAATCGGGCCAATTGCTCTTGTACCTTGGCCAGGGTGGACACAAAGTCCGCCACGCGCGCTCTGGCTTGCTCAATCACCTTCGGCGGCGCCTTGGCCACAAATGCCTCGTTGCCCAGGTTGTTGTTGGCTTTGGCAATTTCGCCTTCCAGACGGGTAATTTCTTTGCCCAGGCGAATTTTCTCGGCACCCACGTCCACCTGCATGTGCAGACAGATGCGGGCCTCGCCCACCATGGCAACTGGTGCTGCCTGCGCGGCGGCTTGCCAGCTCATTTCATCGTCAAACACCTTGACTTCGTTGAGCTTGGCCAGCGCCTGTAACACGGGGGCTGATTGCGTCATGAAGGCGATATCACCGACCACGTAGAGTGGCAAGCGCGTGGCAGGTGACACGCTCATCTCGCCGCGCAAGTTGCGGCAGGCATCGACCAGTTGTTTGAGCTTGGCCACGTGCGCGATGGCGGCTTCATCAATCTTTTCTGGCTGCGCCTGCGGGTAACGGGCAATGCTGACCGAATCGCCGGGCAACCCCGCTACAACGGACACTTTTTGCCAAAGTTCTTCAGTGATGAACGGAATGATGGGGTGCGCCAGACGCAGAATGCCTTCCAGCGTGCGAATCAGCGTGCGGCGCGTGGCGCGCTGCTGTGATTCGCTGCCGGTGTTGATCTGTACCTTGGCAATCTCCAGATACCAATCGCAGAACTCGTTCCAGACAAAGTCATAAATGGCGTTGGCGACGTTGTCCAACCGGTAGTCGGCAAAACCTTTGGCCACCTCCGCCTCAACCTTTTGCATGAGCGAGCTGATCCAGCGGTCGGCCTGGCTGAACTGCATGTAGCCGTGGAAAGGGCCAGCTACTTTGACGACGCGGCCGTCGGCGTCAACTTCCGGTGCACTGCAATCGGCCTTGGTGTGTTCCATCAGGCCGCAGTCCTGGCCCTCGCAATTCATCAGCACAAAGCGCGTGGCGTTCCACAGCTTGTTGCAAAAATTGCGGTAGCCCTCGCAGCGTTTTGAGTCAAAGTTGATGCTGCGCCCCAGTGAAGCCATCGACGCAAAGGTGAAGCGCAGCGCATCTGCACCAAAGGCGGGAATGCCGGCAGGGAATTCTTTTTCGGTGTTCTTGCGCACCTGGGGTGCCGTCTCGGGCTTGCGCAGGCCTTCGGAGCGTTTGGCCAGCAATTCGGGCAGAGCAATACCGTCAATCAGGTCCACCGGGTCCAGCACATTGCCCTCGCTCTTACTCATCTTCTTGCCTTGTGCATCGCGCACCAGGCCGTGGATGTAGACATGTTTGAAGGGCACTTGGCCGGTGAAATGCGTGGTCATCATGATCATCCGGGCGACCCAGAAGAAGATGATGTCGTAGCCGGTGACGAGTACGGATGAAGGCAGGTACAGGTCGTAGTCCTGTGTCTTCTCGGGCCAACCCATGGTGCTGAACGGAACGAGCGCTGAGGAGTACCAGGTGTCCAGCACGTCCTCATCACGCGTCAGCTTCTTGCCCGGCGCTTTGAGTTGCGCTTCGGCTTCATCACGCGCTACGTACACCTTGCCATCTTCGTCGTACCAAGCCGGAATTTGGTGGCCCCACCAGAGCTGGCGGCTGATGCACCAGTCCTGGATGTTGTTCATCCACTGGTTGTAGGTGTTGATCCAGTTTAGGGGACGAATTTGACTTCGCCGGATTGCACGGCGTCGATGGCCTTTTGGGCGATGGACTTGCCGGTGGCATCCTGCGGGCTGACCTTGTTCATGGCCACAAACCATTGGTCTGTCAACATCGGCTCAATGACCTGGCCGGTGCGGGCGCAGCGCGGCA
>JANOLC010000523.1:0-4119 GCA_031419575.1 Burkholderiales bacterium
GCCGCCCGGGCGCGGCGCGGCATTCACATCTCGGTTGAACGGATAGGGGTTGCCCCTTCCCCCGCCCTACCCCAGAGGGGCAGGGAGTAAAGCCGACGACCCTAGAGGCCCACTAAAACGCCAATCAAAACGTGTACGGCCCACCCTTTTTAAGCGCCCGTTTGTAAGCGGGCCGCGCATGAATCCGCTTCAAATACGCCATCAAATGCGGGCGCGATTCGTTCAAACCAGCGCGCGATGCTGCGGCCTCCAGCGGGAAACTCATCTGGATGTCGGCACCTGAAAACTCGTTGCCTGCAAACCAGGTGGTCTTGCCCAACTCGGCTTCCATGTAATCCAGGTGGGTTTTGAGTTGCGGCTTGATGAAGGCGGCCTTCACCTTGCCTGATATCGCCTTGGCAATGGGTTTGATGAAGAACGGCATGGGGGCTTTTTCGACTTTGTCAAATATAAGCTTCATCAGCAGCGGCGGCATGGCGGAGCCTTCGGCATAGTGCAGCCAGTAGGTGTAGCGCAGGCGCTCCGGCGTGCCAGCAGCGGGTTTGAGCTGAGCATCGCCGTAGGTGTCAATCAGGTACTCCACAATGGCCCCCGACTCGGCCACGGTCATCACCTCGCCGCTAACGTCATCGGTGATGACCGGCGACTTGCCCAGAGGATGCACGGCGCGCAACTCGGGCGGTGCCAGCATGGTTTTGACGTCGCGCGTGTAGTGCTTGATCTCATACGGAACGCCCAGTTCTTCCAGCAGCCAAAGCACGCGCTGCGAGCGGGAGTTGTTGAGATGGTGAACGATGATCATGGAAATGTCCTTTTAGAAATTTAAACCGCAGCCCTACAAATCGTAGCTAAATCGCGATGGCCTCGCGTACTGCTGCCACCTGACGGCGCGACACAAACAACAACTCAGGAATGCCGTCCAACCGCACGGCCCAGCCCTCGCCTTCCTCAATGTCGTGGTGCTTAACCAGTGCCCGCACGGCGCGCCGGGCTATCAGGGCGTTGCGGTGGATGCGCATGAACTGTGCCTTGTGTTTGTCTTCCAGTTCGCTCAGCGAGCCATCCAGAATGTAGCTTTTGGTAGCAGTGCGAACGGTGATGTATTTCAGCTCGGCCTTGAGGTAGAGAACCTGCACCAGCGGAATGCGCAGCAGATTGCCCCGGTCTTGAATAATCAGCACTTCTTCAGGAAAATCAGCCTTCAGTCCGCGTCGCATATCAATAGTTCGCTCTACTTTTTGTAGCGCTGCCTGCAGACGCTCCAGCCGCACAGGTTTGGTCAGGTAGTCCACTGCTTCCAGCTCGAAGGCCCGCACGGCGTGTTCGGCATGAGCGGTGACGAACACAATGGCCGGTGGCTCTGGCAGCGTGCGAATGGTTTCGGCCAGCGCCAGGCCGTCAGCCCCCGGCATGTGAATGTCCAGCAGCACCACGTCAAAACGCTGGCGGCGCAGCCACTCCATGGCCTGCGGGGCGTTACCCGCTTCGCCGTCCAGTTGCACGGCGGGCGATTTGCAATCCTCCAACAAAGTGCGCAGGCGGGAACGGGCCAGGACTTCGTCGTCAACGATCAACACTTTCAGCGTCACTTTGATCGTCATATCGGCATCTCGATGCGCACCTGGTAGATGCCATCCTTCAGTCCACTTTTGAACTGGCCTTGCACGTCGTGCAGCAGGCTCAGGCGTTCGCGCACATTGTTCAACGCCACGCCCTGCCCGGCCTCGCCCTGCCCGGCCGGCACGGTGTTGGTGACCTTGATGACGACTTTGGAGCCGCGCCGCTGGGTGGAGATTTTGACGCTGGCCCCGGTGGCGCTGGGCTCTACACCGTGGCACACGGCGTTTTCCACCAGGGGTTGCAAGAGCAGTGGCGGCAATCTGGCGGCGTTGGCTGAATCATCCAGCGCCCACTCGACTTGAAGCCGGTCGCCAAAACGCACCTGCTCAATCGCCAGATAAGCCTGAGCCAACGCAATCTCTTGTGCCAGTGACACCGATTCACCCTGGTCCACCAGCGCCTGGCGAAACAGGTCGCTCAGGTCTTCTAGCAGGGCCTCGGCCTTGGCCGGCTCGGCGCGCACCAGCGCGATGGCGCTGTTGAGCGTGTTGAACAAAAAATGCGGGCGGATGCGCGACTGCAATTCGGCCAGCCGTGCCGTCGTGGCGGCGGGCGTGGTGCCCCGGGCGCGCAAAATTAGCGCAGTCACCAGCAACGCTGCCAACATGGCGCCGGAGAAGGCTGATGCCAGCCAAGGCATGGAATCAGCCAAGCCCACCAGCGCCAGAACGCCGCAGCCGTACAAACCCGCCAGCGCGCCCATCCCCACACCGGCGGCGAACTGGGCGTTGGCAGGTAACCGGGCCAAGAGTTTCTTGAAGCTACAAGCCACAATCAACCACGCCAGCGTAGCAGGCAGCGCACCGCCTGTGAGCAAAGACAAACGGGTGAGCCAGTCCACCGCATTGACGGAGCCAAACATGGCACCCACCGCCACCACGGACTCTACAAACAGCACCGCCCGCAACACCACGCCCACATGGCAGGCGTCAAAAACCAGCACGCGCCCTGGCTCCATCGCCACCACTTGGGGCAGCGGCTCATGGAAGGCCGATAAAATTTGCGTGTCTCTCATTGAACCTTGGGCGCCTGCGAAAGCAATTCTCCCGATTATTGATGATCTGCCCACCCTGGCCCCTCTTTGTGCACCACCCTCACCCCATGACAAAAAATCAGTTCGACAAAAAATCCGAGGCGTGGTCCGCGCTGTTCTCCGAGCCCATGAGCGATTTGGTCAAGCGCTACACCTCCAGCGTTTTTTTCGACAAACGCCTGTGGCAAGCCGACATCACCGGCTCGCTGGCCCACGCGGGCATGCTGGCCACGCAAAACATCATCAGCGCAGATGACTACGCTGCCATCCAGAAGGGCATGGCGCAGATCACTGCCGAGATTGAAACTGGCCAATTCGAGTGGAAGCTGGACCTGGAGGACGTGCACCTCAACATCGAAGCGCGCCTGACCGAGTTGGTCGGCATTGCCGGCAAACGCCTGCACACCGGGCGCTCGCGCAATGACCAGGTCGCCACCGATGTGCGGCTGTGGCTGCGCAGCGAGATTGATTTGATCGGTGGCCTGCTGATCGATTTGCAAAAAGCACTGGTCGAAGTGGCCGAGAGAAACATCGAGGTCATCCTCCCCGGCTTCACCCATTTGCAGGTGGCCCAACCCGTGAGTTTTGGCCACCACATGCTGGCCTATGTAGAAATGTTCAAACGCGATGCAGAACGCATGCTGGATGTGCGCGGCCGCGTGAACGTCCTGCCACTGGGTGCCGCAGCCCTGGCCGGCACCAGCTACCCGCTGGACCGCGAACTGGTCGCCAAAACGCTGGGGATGGTGGATAAAGAAGGCCACCCCCAGGTCTGCCAGAACAGCCTGGACGCGGTGAGTGACCGTGACTTTGCGATTGAATTCACGGCGGCCGCCTCGCTGGCGATGGTGCACATCAGCCGCCTGAGCGAAGAGCTGATTTTATGGATGAGCCAGAGCTTTGGTTTCATCCAGATCGCCGACCGCTTCACCACCGGCAGCTCCATCATGCCGCAGAAGAAAAACCCCGACGTGCCCGAGCTGGCGCGTGGCAAAACCGGCCGGGTGGTCGGCCACCTGATGGGCCTGATCACGCTGATGAAGGGCCAGCCGCTAGCCTACAACAAGGACAACCAGGAAGACAAGGAGCCGCTGTTTGACACGGTGGACACCCTGAAAGACACGTTGCGAATCTTTGCCGAGATGGTGGGCGGCCAGCCCAATGCCACCACGGGTTTGAAGGAAGGCGGCATCACTGTCAAGCCCGAAGCCATGGAACGCGCCGCCCTCAAAGGCTATGCCACCGCCACCGACCTGGCCGACTACCTGGTCAAAAAAGGCCTGCCGTTTCGCGATGCGCATGAGACAGTGGCGCATGCTGTCAAGGCCGCCATTTCGCACCAGGTCGATTTGTCAGAGTTGCCGCTGGCCGTGTTGCAGGAGTTCAACCCGTCGATTGAAAAAGATGTGTACGAGTGCCTGAGCTTGCGCGGGTCACTGAATGCGCGGGACATATTGGGCGGCACC
>JANOLC010000524.1:0-3665 GCA_031419575.1 Burkholderiales bacterium
CGGGCGGTGGGTGAATACAAACCGATGGGCTGGTACCCCCAGGAGCCGTCAAACGGATGCTCGCTGATGGGCATCAGCTCCAGGTGGGTGAAGCCCATGTCTTTGGCATAGGGCACCAGCTCAGCCGCCAACTCGTCCCAATTCAGCCAACGCCCGGCGCCGTCATTGGAGCCGTCCGCCACGCGCCGCCATGAGGCCAGATGCACTTCGTAAATGCTCATGGGTGCATCCAGCGCATTGGCGCACTTGCGAGCTTCTGAAGGTGGCACCACAGGCGGCATGGCAGCAACCACGCTCGCCGTGGCAGGGCGCAATTCGGATTGGCGGGCGTAGGGGTCGGCGCGCGCTGGTAGCAGTGTGCCGTCAGAAGCAGCCAGCTCGAACTTGTACAGCGCACCCTCCAGAACGCCAGGCAAAAACCGCTCCCACACGCCGCACTCAGGGCGCAGGCGCATGGGGTGCTGGCGACCATCCCAGTGGTTGAAATCACCCACCACACTGGCGCGCGAGGCATTGGGCGCCCACACGGCAAACCGGGTACCGGCGACGCCGTCCAGGGTCATGGGCAGGGCACCCAGCACCTCATAGGGCCGCAAGTGCGTGCCTTCAGCGAGGAGCCACACATCCATATCGCTCAGCAACGGGGGGTTGAGGTTTTCGGCGTCTGACGGCATGGGCATGGTGGGTGTTCCTGTGGACTTCAACGTCAACCTCAGCGGCTTATCGGTTCTGCAAGCTTAACGCGCTTGCGGCCCCATATTCCAGATCTGCGTGGCGTATTCCCGGATGGTGCGGTCAGACGAGAAAACTCCCATACCTGCCACGTTGGCGATGGCCTTCTCACACCACTGCGCAGGTGACTGGTACAAAGCATCCACCCGCAACTGGGTCGCGACATAGGACGCATAGTCGGCCAGCAGCATGTAGTGATCACCACCCCACAGCAACGAATCTACCAGTGGGCCGTAACGGCCAGGCTCATTGGGTGAGAACTGTCCACCTGCGACAGCATCCAGCACGGCTTTCAATGCCGGGCTCTTGTCCACATAACGCATGGGTTGGTAGCCGCTTTGTCGCAAGGCTTTGACTTCTGGCGTTTTCAGGCCAAAGATAAAGATATTGTTATCGCCTACGTTCTGGCGAATTTCAATGTTGGCCCCATCGTCCGTGCCAATCGTCAGTGCGCCATTGAGCGCCAATTTCATATTGCCCGTGCCCGACGCCTCAGTGCCAGCGGTTGAGATTTGCTCGGACAAGTCTGCCCCCGGCATGATGACCTCCGCCACCGAAACGCCGTAGTTGGGAATGAACACCAGCTTGAGTTTGTCGCCAATGCGGGGGTCGCTGTTGATGACCGAACCTACGTCGTGAATCAGGCGGATGATGGACTTGGCGGTGTGGTAGCTCGATGCGGCTTTGCCCGCGAATATAACGGTGCGGGGCACCCAGGCAGCCGCTGGGTTAGCCAGAATGGCCTGATAACGCGTGATGACGTGCAAAACATTGAGCAACTGACGCTTGTATTCGTGGATGCGTTTGACCTGCACGTCAAACAGGCTGTCAGGGCTGACTTTGACACCGGCGGTGCGCTCAATATAAGCCGCCAAGCGGGCCTTGTTGTCGCGCTTGATCGCTATGAATCGGGTTGAGAAGGCCGCATCAGACTTGAATGCATTGAGCCCTTTGAGCAGATCCAGATTCAACCGCCATCCGTTGCCCAGTGTGTCGTCCAGCAGTGCCGAGAGCGCGGGGTTGGCCTGGGCCAGCCAGCGGCGGGGCGTGACACCATTGGTCATGTTGGTGAACCGGTCGGGCCAGATGCTCGCGAAGTCGGCAAATATGGTTTGCACCAGCAGCTCGGAGTGCAACGCCGACACGCCATTGACCTTGTGGCTGCCCACGATGGACAGATGCGCCATGCGCACGCGGCGCTCGCCATGTTCGTCAATCAGCGACAAGCGTGCCAAAAAGTCATTGTCATTGGGGCGATGCTTGGCCGCAATTTCCAGAAACTCCTTGTTGATGCGGAAAATGATTTCCAGGTGACGTGGCAACACGTGTTGCATCAGTGACACTGGCCAGGTCTCCAGCGCCTCGGGCATCAGCGTGTGGTTGGTGTAGGAAAAGGTCTTGCAGCACAGTGCCCAGGCCTTGGCCCACGGCATGGCGTGCTCGTCGCACAGCAGGCGCATCAGCTCGGCCACACCAATGGCGGGGTGCGTGTCGTTGAGGTGAATGGCGACCTTGTCGGCCAGGTTGTCCAGCGACGGGTATTCCGTCAAATGGCGGTGTACCAGGTCTTGAATGGAAGCTGCAACAAAGAAGTATTCCTGCTTCAGGCGCAGTTCTCGTCCGGCAGGTGTGCTGTCGTTGGGATACAGCACCCACGAAATATTTTCGTATTCGTTTTTGGCACCCGCGGCACGGGCGTAATCACCCGTATTGAAGGCCCCGAGGTCGATGTGAGCGGGTGCCACGGCTTTCCATAAGCGCAGTGTGCTGACCTTGTCCGTGCCATGGCCGGGAATCACCATGTCATAGGCTTTGGCGGCCACCTCGCCAGCACTGCGCCAGACGGGCTTGTCATCCACATGCTCTACCCAGCCGCCAAAGCGCACGGGGTAGGTGATGTCAGCGCGCGGGAATTCCCACGGTGTGCCGTTTTGTAGCCACGGGTCGGGGTATTCAGTTTGGCAACCGCCCTGAATATCTTGCGCAAACATGCCGTATTCATAACGAATGCCGTAGCCGAAAGAAGGCAAACCGACCGTGGCCATTGAGTCCAAAAAGCAGGCGGCCAGGCGACCTAATCCACCGTTGCCAAGCGCGGCATCGGGCTCGCGGTCTTCAATGTCCTCAAGCGTTTGGGCGTGCAGCGTGAGCCCTTGCGCTGTGGCACTGGTCAGGTTAAGCGCACCCAGCGCGTTTGACAGCGTGCGCCCCATCAGAAATTCCATGGACAGGTAGACCACCCGGCGCGCTTTGGCGGCTTTGTCGCGCGCCTGGGTTTCTACCCAGCGGCGGGACAATTGCTCACGCGCTACTTGGGAAACGGCCAGCATCAGGTCGGTGGGGGACGCATCCGCTGAGGCAACGCCGACGGTGCTGAGAAGCTGCTCTTCAATCTGGGCGGCCAGGGCGTGTTTGGCAATGGGCAGGTTTGAGGTCACAAGGGTATCCTTTGGAGAGCGGGGAAAAGTGGCTGGGAAGCCCGGCAAAAATTGGCTGGGGCACATTCGTCGGGGGTCACGCGACAACAGGCAATATTCGCGCCACCGCGTCATGCGCAATGATTTTGCCATGTAGTAACGTGGCGGTAACTCGGTCCGCCCGCCCGGTATTAAGATGGCGAAAACCAACGGCAGTTGCCATAAAAATGGAGACAACATGAAACCTGATGAGTTAGCGCTTAGTTTTGACCTGCCCAAGCGAACCGTTGCTTTGGTGCTGGCCGGTGGGCGAGGCAGTCGCCTCATGAATCTGACAGACCGCCGTGCCAAACCAGCGGTCTACTTTGGCGGCAAGTTCCGCATCATTGACTTCGCGCTGTCCAATTGCCTGAACTCCGGCATTCGCCGTATTGGTGTCATCACCCAGTACAAGTCACACAGCCTGCTGCGCCACCTGCAACGTGGTTGGGCGTTCTTGAAGAGCGAGATGAACGA
>JANOLC010000525.1:0-5089 GCA_031419575.1 Burkholderiales bacterium
GTGAACTCGACCGCGGCCTCCACCACCCTGGCCGAAAACTACGTGGGTCTGCCTATGGACTTCGGCACCTGACTTGCCCAAACGACAAAGTCGGGCTACCAGTCGCAGAAACAGGGCATCGGCGGCAAAATATCAGGTAAATTAGGGCTATAGTCCCCGCCAATTGGGCGAAGATAGCTACATAATTCATAGCAAAAACGCAACCTATGACCTCCTGTATTACCTCCTCTATTCCTAGCCCAACCCCGAGGTTCCCCTCGCGAAAACCCGCTGCACCCCGCCCGCTCAAAGGCGTGCGCATCCTGAGCCTGGCGCTCAATCTGCCGGGCCCGGCGGCGCTGATGCGCTGTCGGTACATGGGAGCCACCTGCCTCAAGCTGGAGCCCCCTGCCCCCAAGGGCATGCCGCCCGGTACACCGGGTGACCCGATGGGCCTGTACAACCCAAGCGCCTATGCGCAAATGCACGAAGGTGTGAAAGTGATGCGCGCCGACCTCAAGACCGAGGCAGGGCAGGCTGCACTGCACAAGGCGCTGGCTAAAACCGATGTACTGATCACCTCGTTTCGCCCCTCCGCCCTGGTCAAGCTGCAATTGACCTGGAGGGGGCTGCACAAACGCTACCCCGCGCTGTCGCAAATCGCAATCGTGGGCGCGCCTGGCGCGCGTGCCGAGGAGCCGGGCCACGACTTGACCTATATGGCTGACAACCACTTGGTGCCCGCCCTGGACCTGCCGCCCTCGCTGTACGCCGACATGGGGGGCTCGCTGATGGCCAGTGAGGCTATTTTGCAGGCCTTGCTGACCCAAAAATCCACCGGGCGCGGTGTGTTTCTGGAGGTCGCCCTGGCCAGCGCTGCGGGCTACCTGGCCCTGCCCCGCACCTGGGGCCTGACCCGCCCGCCCGGTGCGCTGGGTGTCAATGACATCGGCGGTGCCGTGGGCGGCGCCCATGCCGGTTACAAGGTGTATGCCTGCCAGGATGGCCGGGTGGCGGTGGCGGCACTGGAACCCCACTTTGCAGCCGCGCTGTGTCTGGCCGCAGGCCTAACGGGCGGCAACATGCTCACCATGTTCGCCCCGCAAACCCACCAGGTCATTGCCACATTTCTGAAGTCTCAGACACAAGCCCAGCTGGACGCACTGGCCGTGAGCCGCGACATTCCACTGCACACGATGGATTGACCGTGAACTGCGCCAATCCTGTCAGTCGCCACTCTACTTATGTGTCGTTTGTTTAGGAAGCAGGCGTTCATATTCGAGCTTGACTGTCTCGTAACACTCACAGGCTCGCGTCGCCAACTCATTACGCTTTAACACGGTGATCCGGCCACGCCCATTGGCAATCAGACCATCTTTTTGCAGTTTCCCGGCCGCCATGGTGACACTTTCACGCCGCGTCCCGAGCAGGCTGGCGATCAGTTCGTGGGTGACCACCAGATTGTTCTCATGAAGCCGGTCAACACTCATCAACAGCCAACGACAAAACTGCTGCTCAAGAGAATGATGCTGGTTGCACACCGCAGTTTGTGAGGTTTGACAGATCAGCGCCTGGGTGTACAACAGTGACACATGCTGCAGCTGGCCGCCCAGGGCGAATTCGCGCTTCATGGATTTTCGATCCAGTCGGTAGGCGTGGCCGGCACTTTGCACTTTGGTATTGCTGGGCATGCTTTCGCCGCCCATGAAGATGGATATTCCCACCATGCCTTCGTTGCCTACCAGTGCAATTTCGCTGGAGGAGCCATCCTCCAGCTCATAGATCAGCGACACAATCCCGTCAGTGGGGAAGTGCAGAAAATTCACATGGTCCCCCGATTCCGACAGCACCCACCCCAAAGGCATGGGCACCAATTGCAGATCAGGCAGCAGGCGCGCATAGTCGGCCGCCGGAAGGGCCGCCAATATACTGTTCTTTCTCGGGTCAGGCGCTGGCAATTTTTCAGTTCGTTTCATGAGAATTCAATCCGCAAAAACGTAAGGACGGTTACTGCGCTTGGCCTTGTACATGGCATCATCGGCACTTTTGATCAACGCGCTGGCTGAACTCCCATGCTTCGGGTAAGTTGCAATCCCGATGCTCGCCTTGATGGTGAGCATGCCAGTGGTGGCCTTGCAAGGTGCCTGAATCGCGCGGGTGAGTTTTTCCGCGACGAGTACGACGTCTTTGAGATCCGAAAATTCTGTCAACAGGTAGACAAACTCGTCCCCTCCCAGACGACTGATGGTGTCGTCCTCGCGCGTGTTTTCCTTGAGCCGTGTGGCAACACCTTGCAGCACGGTATCGCCGATGTCGTGGCCATGCACGTCATTGATCGCCTTGAATTCGTTCAAATCCATGAACATCAAAGCCATCGTCCTGTCATGGCGCTTGGCCTGAGCCAGCCCGAGCTCCAGCCGGTTTTCAAACAGGGCACGGTTGGGCAAACCGGTTAATGGGTCATGCAGCGCTGCGTGACGGGCCGCCGCTTCACCCTCGGTCACAATGACCAGCTGTGTTTCCAGTTCGTGCCGCGACTGCACTTCAGTTTCAAGTGCCTCATTCACCAACGCAAGGGTGTCGGCCGCATCTTGTACCTTGCCTTCAATAATTTCACTGGTTTTAATGGCAGTGTCAAGACCAGGCTGAATATTTTGAGAAGCAACCTCCTCCTTCAGCAATGAGTTGACGGAGGAGAGTTCCTTGGCACATTCCTCAATGATGCCCCTGACGTGTTCGGTTTGCCCCAGCACTTGAGTGAGCGACTTGGCCTGGGTTATTACCTCAGGCGACTTTCGGGCTTGGTGGAGTGTCATGAGTTTTGACGCGTCTCATGATCACGCGGCGATAGTTAAAGTTTTAATCGTAACAAGACTGTCACTTTTCGTTTGTGCGTTAGCGAACATAAGGAGATGAACTGAACCTTCCTGCTTGGCAGTGTGTCAGAACGGTCAGGTTGGTGCAACGCCACCAGCGCCGCCATGCTGGCACCCACTTGACGCCGTGCAGCCTGCTTCCAAAAGCTCGCTATCGAACGTTTACCCAAGGTGCAATCCGTCCCCGGGGTTGACCGGCAACTACTGGCCAATGCGACGCAAAGCGTTTGGATTTAAACTATCAAATCGATAGCTGTCAACGTCCTTTCAGCGCGGACTTCCAGCCTTTTTTACCCGGAAATCAACTGTTTTGGCAGTTCCGTTGTCCCGGGGTGGCAGACCGGTGTGCTGGGTCAACATGCGGCCTTTGATGACGGCAGACGGCTTGGCCGCCACGGTCGAGTTTTTCTTGCGCGCGCTGGTGTAGCTGCCATCGGTGGCCAGCGGCTGGTAGGTGGGAATCAGGTGGTGCTTACCATTGCCAATCAGGTCGGCGCGGCCCATGGTTTTAAGGGCATCGCGTAAGAGCGGCCAGTTATTGGCATCGTGGTAGCGCAAAAAGGCCTTGTGCAAACGGCGGCGTTTGTCGCCACGGACGATGTCCACGGTTTCGCTGTCGCGGGTGATTTTGCGCAATGGGTTGCGGTTGGTGTGGTACATGGCCGTGGCCGTGGCCATGGGGCTGGGGTAAAAGGTCTGCACCTGGTCGGCACGGAAACCATTTTTCTTCAGCCAGACGGCCAGATTCATCATGTCTTCATCGCTGGTACCGGGGTGGGCGGCGATGAAGTACGGGATGAGGAACTGCTTTTTGCCCGCTTCTGCGCTGTATTTCTCGAACAGCGTCTTGAACTTGTCATAAGAGCCAATGCCCGGCTTCATCATTTTGGTGAGCGGGCCTTGCTCGGTGTGTTCCGGCGCAATCTTCAGGTAGCCGCCGACGTGGTGGGTGACCAGCTCTTTCACGTACTCGGGGCTTTGTACGGCCAGGTCGTAACGCAGGCCGGAGCTGATCAGAATCTTCTTCACGCCCTTCAAAGCCCGCGCGCGGCGGTACATGTGAATGAGGGGCGTGTGGTCGGTGTTCAGGTTGCTGCAAATGCCGGGGTAGACACAGCTGGGCTTGCGGCAAGCCGACTCGATTTCCAGACTCTTGCAGCCAATGCGGTACATGTTGGCAGTGGGGCCACCCAGGTCGGAGATGGTGCCGGTGAAGCCTTTGACCTTGTCGCGGATATCTTCCACTTCCTTGATGACCGAGTCTTCCGAGCGGCTCTGAATGATGCGGCCTTCGTGCTCGGTGATGGAGCAAAAGGTGCAGCCGCCAAAACAGCCGCGCATGATGTTGACGCTGAAGCGAATCATCTCCCAGGCCGGGATTTTGGTGGCGTGGTCATGGCTGCCGTTTTCATCCGCATAGTCCGGGTGCGGGCTGCGGGCGTAGGGCAAGTCGAACACAAAGTCCATCTCGGCGGTGGTCAGCGGAATCGGTGGCGCGGTGATCCACACATCGCGGGCGGTGGTGCCCTCGCCGTGGGCTTGAACCAAGGCGCGGGCATTGCCGGGGTTGGTTTCCAGGTGCAGCACGCGGTTGGCGTGGGCATACAGCACCGGGTCTGACTTGACCTGCTCATAACTGGGCAGGCGAATGACCGAGCGGTCCCGCGGTGGTACCTTGACGCTGCCCTTGCCGTATAGCGCCGGGTTGGGGACGAATTTGAGTGGCTGAATGGTCGTTCCAGCGTCAATTTTGGTATCAAAAGTGCCTGAAGTCCCCGCAACTATTGAAGAGTTTGCTATGCTTTTTGACTTATCTTGGCTCTTTTCATTCTCTTCCTTGGCGCAGGTACTCCCTTGCTCCGCCGCCTGCTCTGAGGTGGTCTGATAGGGGTTGATGTGCGACTCGACCCGGCCCGGCTCGTCCACGCTGGTGGAGTCGATCTCCAGCCAGCCGTGGCGCTTGTCGTCATCGCTGCGCCGCACAAAGGCGGTACCGCGCACGTCGGTGATGTTTTGCACCGGCTCTTTGGCACCCAGGCGATGCGCAATCTCCACAATCGCCCGCTCGGCATTGCCATAAAGTAGTAAGTCGCACTTGGCGTCCACCACAATGCTGCGGCGCACCTTGTCAGACCAGTAGTCGTAATGCGCGATACGGCGCAGGCTGCCTTCAATACCGCCCAAAATGATGGGCACGTCTTTGAAGGCTTCGCGGCAGCGCTGGCTGTAAACGA
>JANOLC010000526.1:0-2916 GCA_031419575.1 Burkholderiales bacterium
GGCGGGTGCCAATATTGGTGCGTTCGTGGCCAAGATTGATGTGCTGCGCGAGCAGACCACCGCGCTGACCTTGCGTGAAATCATTGATTTGGTACTGGACCACAGCGGCCTGATTGAGCACTACAAGGCTGACCGCGAGGGCGCGGACCGCATCGAGAACCTGGAAGAACTGGTCAATGCCGCAGAGAGTTTTGTCACGCAGGAAGGTTTTGGGCGCGACGCGGTGGCGTTTCCGGTGGATGAGTTGAAAAGGGAGCTGCCAGAGGGCTTGAGCCAGTCACCCGTGAGCCAGGGGCTGGAGTTTTCCGTTCGCCCTGAGCCTGTCGAAGGGCTCGTGCAGGCTTCGACAGGCTCAGCCCGAACGGATGGGTTGATTGAAGACACCGGTGAAACCTTGAGCCCGCTGGTCGCCTTTTTGACCCATGCCGCGCTGGAGTCGGGTGACAACCAGGCGCAGGCCGGGCAGGACGCGATCCAGCTGATGACGGTGCACTCCAGCAAGGGCCTGGAGTTTGATTGCGTTTTCATCACCGGCATGGAGGAGGGCTTGTTCCCGCATGAGAACTCCATGAGCGACCGTGACGGGCTGGAGGAAGAGCGCCGCCTGATGTACGTGGCCATCACCCGCGCGCGCAAACGCCTGTACCTGAGCCATTCGCAAACCCGCATGTTGCATGGGCAGACGCGCTACAACCTCAAGAGCCGATTCTTTGATGAGCTGCCCGAAGGCGCGCTGAAATGGATCACCCCCAAGAAGCCGACCTATGGGTCGGGCGGTGGATATGGTGGTGCTCCTAATTCAGGAGCTAACTATTCAATTTCCACAGGGACTTCTGGCACTTTTGGCTCCTCAAGTGTGCCGGTGCAGAAGCAAACTGGTGCTCACGGCATTCGCGCCAACATGAAGGTTTTTCACAACAAGTTTGGCGAGGGCACGGTGCTCACGCTGGAGGGCACGGGTGACGATGCCCGCGCGCAAATCAATTTCCCGCGCCATGGGGTGAAGTGGCTGGCCTTGAGCGTGGCCAAGCTGACGCCTGTGACGTGATCCCGTCCGCCCCAAGTCGACCAAGTGCAGTCGACCAAGTGCTTTAGTCGTTGTGACTGACTCTAAGGGTTACTTGCCCAGCATCGTGGCCGGGTGAGGCAATTGTGGACTGCCATCGCCATAACCCATACCGTCTTTCACGCCTTTTTTGCCCGATATTTGCCAAGCGGTGCGCTGATTGACCAGCCGGGCGAGGTATTCGAGTTCTTCATCGGTGTGATTAAAAGCGGGTGCGGGGGTCAGCATGCGGCCGTCTTTAGGCTGGGGCTCTGCAAAAAATGCCTGGTGGTAGCTGGACTGGCTGATCACGTTGTCCGCGCCAGCACCCATCGCTACGGTGCCATAGCAATTGCAAAAGTAACTGCGATTGGCCTGGTCGGGAAACACCTCGGTGTAGACCCCGGTGCCGCGAATACCGGCGGTGATGGTGGGGGTGATGATCTGGCGGTTGCTGCCCTTGCCACACACGCTGGCGACTGCACCCGTGAACAAACGCATCACGCTGACTGCGCTTAAGGTGGCGCCGCGCTCTACCGTCAACAGGGAGCTTTGGCGCACTTGAAATGACGTGGTTCCCAACACAAATACCAGATTGGAGCCGGGCCCGGTCTCCAGCCGGTCACCGGTTTGAATGGTTTGGTCGGGGCGCAAGCGTGTGCCGTTGACCAGTGCATCACCCGTCAGCGTGACCACGTTGCTGCGCGATTGCGCCTGGGCCGCCTCAAAGCCGCCCATGGCTGTCCAGGCCGCTGCGGCTTTGATGAAGCTGCGCCGTTGAAACCACAGCACTTCGTCGTCCGTGCGGTTGAGCAATTGGTGTTGAGTCATACGGTTTCTCCTCGGGTGTCGTCTTTCGTGTGGTCTTTGGTGTCGTCTAAGGTGACTTCAAAGCTGTCACGAAACGTGAAGTAAATCGATGTGAAAAACATGGCTGCCATCAGCATCGCGGTGGGGAACATCGCGGCACCTGCGGCTTCCGCACCGCCAATCATGGCGGCCAGGCTGGTGACCAGCATTCCTGCGCCCATGAATACCGCCATCCAGGTCAGGCTGAATACGGTGAAAGCCCCCACATTGCGCCAGCAGGCCACCATACTGAAAAACAGGCTTTTCACGGGAGCCACACCATGCCAGTGCACCAGCGCAGGCGCGTGCCAAAACATCATGGACAGCGGCAAATACAGTGCCATACTGGCCCACATAGCCAACTGAAAATCGGCGTCGAGCACCAATTCTTTGGTGAGCGAGCCACCAATCAGATACAACCGCGCAAACTTGCCGCCGTCGATGGTGGCGGACAAGCCCATCACCAGCAAAAACCCCACGGCGTACAGCGCCCCCAACACCAGCATGGCGCGCAGTTGCTGTTTGCCGACCCGAAAGGCGCTGAGCAAAACCGATGGCATCGGGAACTTGCCTTTGGTGGCTTCCTGCGTAGCGGCCATCAGCCCCAGTGTGGCACCGGGCAGCAGCGCCAGCGCCAGCGCATTGCCCAGCAGCGGCACCAGACTCAACACTGACATGACGGCCATGAACATGAAGAACAGCCCGGCCAGCGCCAGCGGTTGCTTGAAGAAGGTTTGAATGCCCAATTTGACCCATTGAATGCCTGTGCGAGCGGGAACGATGTTCAGTTTCATGTGATAGCGGACAAGGTGGAGCGGGTTAGGAAGGCAAGAGTTCAGTCGAGGAACGGGCGGGGCTAGCAAATAGCGCAGGCGCAATTGCATTGTGTGCGAAATATCACGCCAAGGTCACACCACAAGCGCAGTCAGGGATTGAAGGCGCTGGCGCAGCACACGCTCGAAATGCGAGGGGTCGTGGGCTTTGAGCATGGCGGCTTCGCGCGGCAGGTGCAAGTCCCACAG
>JANOLC010000527.1:0-3901 GCA_031419575.1 Burkholderiales bacterium
CTGCGCCGCGAACTCCCTGGTGCCAGACAAGTCGGCACCGCCAAACTCAAGTTTTGGGGTTTTGATGTCTACACCGCCACGCTGTGGGCAGCGCCCGGCTTCAAACCAACCCAGTACGCGCAACACAGCTTCGCGCTGGACTTGGCTTACCTCACATCGCTGGAGGGCAGCGCCATTGCCAAGCGCTCGTTGGCCGAAATGCAGCGCTTGGGCACGATCACGCCCGAGCGCGCGCAGGCATGGCAGGTCGCCATGGCTGAGTTATTCCCCGACGTGAAGGCGGGCGACCGCATCACCGGCCTGCACCGCGCAGGCTCAGGTGCCGCGTTTTGGGTGAACGGTAAAGCCAAAGGCGAGATCAAAGACGTGGAATTCGCCCGGCTGTTTTTTGGCATCTGGCTGGCTGAGGGCACGTCCGAGCCCGCTATGCGCCAAGCCCTGCTAGGGCTGCGCCCGACATGAAAGCGCTGGACGGCCTGCGCTATGGCTTGCTGGGCTTGCCGCTGGCCTTTGTCGCTTTGCCGCTGTATGTGATTCTGCCCAACCACTACGCCCGTGAATTTGGCATCCCGCTGGCCACGCTGGGGTTGATTTTGCTGGGTGCGCGGCTGTTTGATGCCGTTATTGACCCCGGCTTGGGCCGCTGGAGTGACCGCCTGTTTGCCCGCTCGACCACTTCCGTGCTGTCCTTTGGGGCGGGGGCAGCGATGGTGCTGGCACTGGGTTTTGCGGCGCTGTTCTTCCCGCTCACCCAAGACCCGAAGAATCTACTGATATGGGTGAGCGTTTTTCTCGTTGTGACCTACGCCGCCTACAGCGCCTTGAGCGTGGCGCATCAGTCCTGGGGGGCCATGCTGGGGGGCGGCGAGGCGCAGCAAGCCCGCATCGTGGCCTGGCGTGAAGGTTTGGGCTTGCTGGGCGTAGTTATAGCCTCAATAGTGCCTGTGGTCCTTGGCCTGCCAGCGATGACAGCTACGTTTTTTGTAGCGCTTTTGGCGGGTTGGCTGACGTGGACGTTCGCCGTGCGGCCCCAACCCGCCGGAGTTGATGCTGTGGCCATCAAGCCCACAAATAAGCCTGTGAATAGGCCCGCCAACGTCTGGCAGCCCTTGCAGCAAGCCGCGTTTCGCCGCCTGCTGACGGTGTATTTGCTCAACGGCATTGCCAGCGCCATCTCCGCCACATTGATTTTGTTTTTTGTGCAAGATCGCCTGCAGGCACCCAAGGCCATGGAGCCTGTATTTCTGGGCAGCTACTTTTTGTGCGCTGCGCTGGCCATTCCGCTGTGGCTGCAAGTGGTTAAACACATCGGGTTGGCGCGCACCTGGTTGGTGGGCATGGGCTTGAGCATTGCCGTGTTTTTGTTCGCCACCCAATTGGGCGTGGGTGATGCGATGGGTTTCGTCCTCGTCTGTGCCCTGTCCGGCATCGCGCTGGGCACCGACCTGGCCATGCCGCCCGCCTTGCTGGCCGGGACCATTGCAAGCGCGGGGGATCGGGGGCGAGCCGAGGGTGCATATTTTGGCTGGTGGAACTTTGCCACCAAGCTCAACCTGGCGTTAGCCGCCGGGGTGGCGTTGCCGCTGCTGGGTGCCTTTGGCTACGCACCGGGTGTGCAAACCGGGCCCGCCTTGCAAGCGCTGGTGGTGGCCTATTGTCTGCTGCCCTGCGCCCTGAAGCTGCTAGCCGCCACAGCGCTTTACTGGCTGGTGATTCGCCCTGCTGAATCCCTGCCAACCCCCTCAGCCCATCTTCCCTTTTTGAAAGACACCCCATGAAACGACGTCTTGCCCTTGCCTCTGGCGCAGCCGCCCTGTTGACCACGGTAGCGGGCTGCAGCACCCCGCAAATTGCCGACTATGCAGCCGAGAAACCGGTACTGGACTTCAGCCGCTACTTCAACGGCACGCTGGATGCCTACGGGCTGTTCACCGACCGCAGCGGCAGCGTGGTCAAGCGTTTTACCGTGGTGATGAATTGCACCTGGACGGGCCCGAACGGTGAAGACGGCGTGCTGGACGAAGACTTCACCTATTCAGATGGCACCAAGCAGAAGCGCATCTGGACGCTTAAGAAACTGGCCGACGGCAAATTCACCGGCCGCGCTGACGACGTGGTCGGCATCGCGCTGGGGGAATCGCGCGGCAATGCGTTTCACTGGACGTACACCATGAGCTTGCCGGTCGATGGAAAAGTCTATGAAGTCCAGTTCGACGACTGGATGTACCTGGTGGACGAGCGCGTGATGTTGAACAAAGCGGTGATGAGCAAGTTTGGTGTGCGGCTGGGTGAAGTGACCCTGTCGTTCACCAAACGCTGAATTCGGCATCATGCGAGAAATAAGCAATAAAAGAACCCCAAGTCCCCGTCAATTATTAATAGTTTGCTATTTATTTTATAGCACTTAATTTACCCGAGAACCCAGGCTCATGTCCCTCAATCCACAAATCAAAGACTGGCGCGGTAAAACCGTGTGGCTGCTGGGCGCGTCCACCGGCATTGGTCGCGCCACAGCGACTGCACTGCACGGTCTGGGTGCGCAAGTGGTGGTGTCGGCCCGTAGCGCCACCAAGCTCAACGCCTTTGTGACTGAGCACCCAGGTACGATCGCCATGCCACTGGACGCAACCGATGCCGCATCGGTGCGGGCAGCCGGTGCCGCCATCGTGGCCGAAGTAGGGCTGGATGTGGCGGTGTACTGCGCGGGCCATTACCACGACATGAGCGCCACCCAGTTTGACTTGGCCGACATGCTGCATCACAACCAGATCAATTACATGGGCGCGCTGCATATGCTTGATGCCGTCCTGCCGCATCTTTTGGCTCAGGCACGCACGGCGCAGGGACAGGCGTCAAAGGGCGAGGGCGGGAGATCAAATCACATAGGTCACATCAGCCTGATGGGCAGCGTGGCGGGCTACCGGGGCCTGCCCAAAAGCCTGGCCTATGGTCCCACCAAAGCCGCACTCATCAATTTGACCGAAACGCTGTACCTGGATTTGCATGGGCTGGGCATTGGGGTGTCGCTCATCAACCCCGGCTTTGTGGAAACCCCGCTGACGGCTCAAAACGACTTTGCCATGCCTGCCTTGATCTCACCCGAGGTGGCGGCGCAGGAGATCTTGAAGGGCTGGGCCAGAGGCGAGTTTGAGATCCATTTCCCCAAACGTTTCACCCGCTGGATGAAGGCCCTGCAGCAGCTACCCTACGGCGCGTTTTTCCCGGCGATTCGGCGCTTTGTGAAGGTGGATACGACTGTGGATACCAAGGTTTGCAATTAAAGTGACGCATGCAAACATCCATCGCCGTCATCGTCCAATTTTTTGAGACCCTGTCACCCCTGCAACTTGAGCGCCTGGGCGACTTGTACACGGCGGATGCGCGCTTCAAAGACCCGTTCAACGCGGTGCAGGGCGTGGCGCCGATTGCACAGATTTTTCACCACATGTACGCCAGTCTGGACAACCCGCATTTCATCGTGACGGGCCAAGTGACTGAGGGCAACCAGTGCTTTCTGACCTGGCAGTTCAAGTTTGGGTTCAAGAACTATCACAAGGGCATTGAGCAATCCATTTCCGGCGCCTCGCACCTGGTGCTGGCCCCGGACGGACGTATTCAGGTGCACCGCGATTACTGGGACGCCGCTGAAGAGCTGTACGAGAAGTTGCCCGTGGTGGGCGGTTTGATGCGCTGGCTCAAAAAGCGAGCGAATACTTAAGAGTACTTAAATCAAGTCGGCACGGTATCTGCAAAGCTGGAACGCAGCATCAACTTGTCTTGCAGCTTGACCAAGTTGGCGTGGTCAGCGCGCCAAGTGACTTGTGGGAACCGGAAGTCGAGGTAGCCCAAGGCGCAACCCACCGCAATGTCGGCCAGGCTCAGGTGAATGCCCGCGCAAAAC
>JANOLC010000528.1:0-3903 GCA_031419575.1 Burkholderiales bacterium
CCACGTCGGCACGCACGGCGGGCTTGTCGCGCCACAGCAGCTTGCCCACCTCGGGCAGCGAGGCCTCAATGTTCATGGGGCAGTTGCTGCGCAGGCCGCCCAGGCCAGAGTGCATTTCGGCGCACACGCTGCGGGCGCGCGCACGGGCCTTCGCATCACGCGGCCACAGGGTTTTATCGGAGAATTTTTCCGCTGCATATTCAGCCAGGTATTCGCATATGGCCAGCGTGTCCCAAATCACCAGGCCATCGTCTGCCAGCACGGGCACCTTGCCCACAGGGTTGATCGGCCCCAGGATCTTTTTGAATTCCGAGCCCGGATCGAACGAGTCAAAGCGCACCATGACTTCTTCAAATTCAATGCCCGCCTGCCTGAGGAGAACCCAGGGGCGCATCGACCATGATGAGTAGTTTTTGTTGCCGATGTAGAGTTTGAGCATGGCGGGCCTGCGGGTGGTTGGTGGATATTGGATGTTGTGCAGAGCATCTTAATGCGCAGCGTGGCGGGAATTGATGAGGAAATCACCGGCCATTGATGCTTGGGCCGGCAGATGATGAGTCGCCAAGCGCCTTTGGTTTTACCTATGCTTGCGACCCAATTGAAGTTGATGGACAGGTACATTTGGATTTCGACGTTTCTGGCGTATTAATTGGAATTAAAATTTTGCAGGCTGGTAAAAAACATCTTCCGCATTTACTAACGCGGTGAGTTGCCTGCTCCGCAGCACAATAGTTATGTCGGGCAGGTTGAAAGAAGTCTTTAGGTCGCTGCTAGCTACGAAGATAAGAGCTGGGGTTTCAGGTGGCTTCGCTTTTTAGCCGCTGGTAGTTGGCTTGCGCCTTCTTGCTGCGCCCCAGCTTGACGGCTTTGGCGACATGGCCAGCGCTTCGGTTTTCACCTCCAGCGCATCGAGCCGCTTGGCCAGGCCCTGGTGCGTGGCCACCAGCTCACGCAGCTTCAAGAAAGCCCGCACCACATAAACCGACACCTCCACCGCACGCGGGCTACTGAGGATGGTGGCGGCCATGATGGCCCCGTGCTCGGTGAAGGCCAGTGGCAGCTTACGCCGCCCGCCGTGATTTGACGCTATCGAACTTGAAGTCGCAAATTGCGACTTCAAGTTGGCGAACTCGTCTGTCGTCAGCTCAAAGATGAAATCCTGTGGAAACCGCGCCCGGTTGCGGCGCACCTGCTCGTTGAGCCGGCGCGTGTCCACGCCGTAGAGCGCGGCCAGATCGGCATCGAGCAACACTTTTTGCTCGCGCAGCACAAAAATACGCTGTGTGATGACTTCAAGTGCCAGTGAGGGCGAGGTGCCCGTGCTCATGAGTTTGCCATGCTGAAAGGGTGGGCTACATAATTGAATAATGTGTCTGCGAGCATCTCTTTCAATATAACATTCAGAGCGCAAGATGCTTGATGTCAGTCCACTGAATCCTGTGAAGCAGCAACGGCCTTGACCTCAAAATTACCCGCAGAATCAGGCGCCGCCCCGCCATCTATGCCAGTGACCGTCCAACTCCCACTCACCCTCATCTGCAGACACGCAGCCGCGCGCACCTGCACGAGGGCGCATGCGCGCCTGAGCAATCGTCGCCACAGCAAAACCATCGTCAACGACCCCGACGAAGGCAGCAAGATCACCTACCTGCACAACGCCCTGGGGCAGCGCGTGTTCAAAAGCGAGCCGCAGGTCGATCACGTCGCCCCCAGTGCCACCGCGCTGGGTACACCGTTTATCGACTGGCTCAAAATCAATTTCGGCTGGCTGTTTGCCCAAGCCCAACTGGATGCCACGCTGGGGCAGGCTTATGTGTACGATGACGGTCAGCTCGGCAGCACGCCGATGCTCGTGGGCGAGTACGGCAATGGCGGCACGAACTCGGCAGGCCGCGCCGAGTACATCTGGCTGCCCACCGAAGACGGTCAGGCCATCCCGATTGGCCTGTATCGCAGCACCAGCCTCAACGCCATCCACAGCGATCACTTGGGCACCCCGAGAAAGGTCACCAACACCAGCAACAACGCAGACTGGCAGTGGCCCTACAGCGCCTTTGGCGAAAACAGCCCCAATGGCATCCTGACGACCACCAACAGTGTCACCCAGGCCTACACGACCGATACCGCCACAGCAACCAAACTTGCAGCAGGGCCGTCGCCGATTTCGTTCAACTTGCGGTTTCCTGGGCAGTATTTTGATGACGAGTCGAAGTTGAGTTACAACTACTTCCGCTCTTACCAGCCGACGCAGGGCAGGTATACGCAGTCTGATCCGATTGGGCTGGCGGGCGGCTTGAATCGCTTTGGGTATGTGGAGGGGAATCCGCTGAGTCGAATCGACCCTACGGGTGAGTTCGGAATAGTCGGTGCGGGATTCGGCGCCAGTATTGAGCTTGGCATTCAAGCCTATAAAAACTACCGGGACGAATGCGACGTGTTTGATGTTGACAATTACGACTGGTGGGATGTGGGTGTGTCTGCTGCTGTTGGGGCAGTGGCACCAGGCGCAGTCAGTGTTGGCAAGACCGCCTGGACTTCTGGAAATGCGGCCAAAAATATTGCTGCTCAGTTAGCTCGCGCACGTACGCCGAACCGTGTCGCCAAGCTCCAAGGACGACTGGATTCGCATTCTGGTGCCATCATTGAAGCAGTGGCAACGCAAGGTGCCTCGGCAGGGCTACCAGCGTGTTGGAAAACTGGTTGACGACAACTAAGTTGGCCGGTTAGCGGCCCACACCGGGCGGGTCGGGGGGCGGGCTACCGTGAGACCTTCGAACACCTAGAGAAGGTAGACGGCATGCTTCACATCCGCGCTGGACAGTCAATTTTGAAGGTCAGAATGGCGTGAATAGTGCGCAGTGAGGGTGTTGCGCATTCAGGACCAAGTCTTTCAATATCACATCGGCCTTCCTTCAGGCGCGATGTCCGGTTTCATTGTGCTATGCTAAATATAGCAAACTAGTTAATAAATACGAGAGCTATAATCCGAAAAAGTTCGTATTTTTGACTTTTTGCCAAATTCTGGCCATTTATTAACCTACGGGTTAACTTTAGCCAAAGCACCAACTGCAACCCCCATTAGCCTCTGCCTCACGCATGAACGACCTTGATTCCATTGTTGACAACGCCATCCACGCCTTTGCTGTTGCTCTAGCACCCGCTGATCTTGAGAATGCCAAAGCGCTTTTCTTGGGCAAATCGGGCCGCATCACCGAGTTGATGAAGGGCATGGCAGCCCTGAGTGTGGACGACAAAAAGTCGCGCGGTGCCGCCATCAACCTGGCCAAGCAGGCGATTGAAGCGGCCTTGACAGCCCGCCGTCAGGGCCTGGCCGATGCGCAGCTGCAAGCCCAATTGAAGGCCGACGCGCTGGACGTGACCTTGCCCGGTCGCACGCGCGCGCAAGGCGGTTTGCACCCGATTGCACTGGCGTGGGAGCGGGTCGAGAGCATTTTCAACAGCATGGGATTTGACGTGGCCGATGGCCCCGAGATCGAGAACGACTGGTTTAACTTCACCGCGCTGAACAACCCGCCCAATCACCCAGCGCGCTCGATGCAAGACACGTTTTACGTCGACATGAACGACGAGCTGGGCCAGCCCTACTGCCTGCGCACGCACACCAGCCCGATGCAGATTCGCTATGCCGTGGCGCACGTCAAAAAGCATGTCGCAGCAGCGGTGGCGGGCACTTTACCTGCGAGGATGCCGGAGATTCGGGTCATCGCGCCGGGCCGCACCTACCGGGTGGACAGCGATGCCACGCACTCGCCCATGTTTCACCAGTTTGAAGGTTTGTGGATTGGCGAGAACGTCAACTTCAAGGACTTGAAGGTTACCTTCCTTAATTTCTGCAAAGCGTTTTTTGAGACGGACGACTTGACGCTGCGTTTTCGGCCCAGC
>JANOLC010000529.1:0-3560 GCA_031419575.1 Burkholderiales bacterium
CGTGGCCGCACCCGGTGAATTTGGTGGCGACGTGAGTCATCTCAACTTGCACAAGACCTTTTGTATCCCCCACGGTGGTGGTGGACCCGGCGTGGGCCCGGTGTGTGTGGTGGCGGATCTGGTGCCGTATTTGCCGGGGCATGTGACCTCCGAATCCACTCATCCCACCGTTCGGGCTGAGCCTGTCGAAGCCCCTTCGATGAACTCAGGGCAGGCCCTTCGACAAGCTCAGGGCGACCGGAGTTATCGGGTGGGGGCTATCTCCGCTGCCCCTTTGGGCAATGCGGCCGTGTTGCCCATCAGCTGGATGTACTGCCGCATGATGGGCGCGGACGGTTTGAAGCAGGCCACCGAGGTGGCGATCCTCAGCGCCAACTACATCAGCGCGCGCCTCAAAGACCATTACCCCACGCTCTATGCCAGTGAGAACGGTCACGTGGCCCACGAATGCATTCTGGATGTGCGCACGCTCAAAGAAGCCACCGGCGGAGCCAATGGCATCAGCGCCGAAGACGTCGCCAAGCGCCTGATGGACTATGGCTTTCATGCGCCCACGCTCAGCTTTCCCGTGCCCGGCACGCTGATGGTGGAACCGACCGAAAGCGAAACCCTGGGCGAGATCGACCGTTTCATCAACGCCATGATCGCCATCCGCAGCGAGATTGCCAAGGTCGAAAGTGGTGAATGGCCGCAAGACAACAACCCGCTCAAACACGCGCCTCACACCGCCGCGTCGCTGATGGTTGAAACCTGGAATCGCCCGTACTCCCGGGAAACGGGCGCTTTCCCGTTATCAACTTTGAAGCAGGTGAAATACTGGCCACCAGTTGGAAGGGTGGACAACGTGTACGGCGATCGCAACCTGTTTTGCGCTTGTGTACCGGTGGCGGATTACGCCTGAGGAATTGCACTTTTCAAGCGGTGAGAAGTCATCGCGCGGTTGAACCCACGAGCTTTAAAACTGGCGATTTCCGATTACAGTGGCAGGCATCGTTGTTGAACTTTAAATATATCGGGCTCAACCCGCCACAAGAATCCTATGAGTCACCCGCCTGTTCATACTGCCAACAAACGCGCCATTCTTGTTGTGGAAGATGAAACCATCATCGCCCGCGACATTGCCATGCAACTGATTGACTTCGGCTACGAGCCCATTGGCCCCGCGACCACCGGCGAACAAGCCATCGAAATGGCCGGGCTGCATCGCCCCGCGTTGGTGTTGATGGACATCCACCTGGCCGGCACCATGGATGGCATCGCCGCCGCTCAGGTCATTCGCGATCAATACAACCTGACCTCCCTCTTTTTAAGTGCCTTCACCGAAGCCGGCAGTTTGGCACGTGCGAAGCTGGCCAAGCCCGTCGGCTACCTAAGCAAGCCTTTCACCGAAGATGAATTCAGTATGGCGATTGAGAAGGCGTTTTCTGAGACTGCGACTGACATTTCAGAGTAAAAGTGACAGAAAGTCATTGTCAGCGCTTAATAGTTCGCTACTATTTTCATAGTACCCACCTCAAGCGTCCTTGACCCGCCCCCGCAACGCCTTGGTCTCTGAGCGTTGGTTTTTCCCCTCCAGCCGCTGTTTTGACCCCTACGTCAGCTTTCAAAACGCAGGTGATTCGCGCTGGAGGCCTTGTTGCCGGCACCGGAAGCATTAACATAGAATATAAAACTCACTTATAGAGTTTTATAGTCTATGTCTATTTTGTACGACCCTAAAGACCGTGGCTTCTCGGGAGGCCTATCTTCCATCGACCGCTGCCAAATCGCCATGGTTCGCGAATTGGCCAATGCCACCGATGGTCGGCTCATCCTCAAGGGCGGGATGGCCATGCGGGTTACGGTGGGTAGCATGCGGCTGACCAAGGATGTGGACTTTGACCGGGCGGACGGCGTTTCGACAGCCTCGGTACAAAGTAGTGTCAAAAGGGCCTTGCAGTACGCCGCGCAATCTGCGGGTTTGCGTAGCCCCGAGATCGATCCCGGTAAAAGCACTGAAACCACTGTGCGCATGCGTCTGACCGGGGCAGTCGGGGGCGCTACGGTTCGCTTTGTGGTGGAGGTATCTGGCCGCAACCCCGTGCCGCGTGACTGCCAATCCAGGGTGCAAGTGGTGCCCCCGGCCCGGTATGGCATTGCCCCCTTTGTGATGACCACCTACAGCCACGCCATGCTGGCCGCCAGCAAAGTGATGGCTGTCATGAGCGCAAACCGCAACGTGCCTCGGGATGTTTATGACCTGAACGATTTGCTCACCGTCAACCCGATATCCATCCTTCACAGCCGTATCAATCCTGCAGAACTGCGGGACATCAAGAACACGGTAATGGACAAAGTCAGTGCGATTGATTTCCACCAGGCGCAACAAGAGCTTTTACCTTACATCCCACCAGACCAACGCGACGCAATCAGCCAGGCGCGCTGGGAAGATATGACATTGAACGTGGCCCAGATGATTCAAAAGTGGGTAACCAGCGCCATCGAACCAGGGCCAAACCCATCATGACCGCCCCCTGGAAAATCGCCCTGGATCGCATGCTGATCAACAGCGGCATTGAGGTCTGGACCACAGGCAGTTTGTGGGCCGATGCTGTGTCTCAAGCCCAGCCCCCCTCAAAGCCAACGTTCACGCGCTGGTTGAGCGAAGCGGTTCAGGCGGGAAGGCTCAAAAAAATACGCGCTGGCATCTTTGTCAACGCGGCAGGCGACGCCAATGCCAGCGCGGCAGCAGCGGCGGGCACCATCAAACGATCAGCCGTTCCTAGCCTGTCCTTTGTGTTGGAGCAGAACTGGATACTGAACAATTTCAGTGACATCATCACCTGCACCGTGCCCATGGCCCCCGGATTGCAGGTGCCCAATTTGAGTGCCGTCAAAACACCTTACGGCACGTTTCAGTTCAGGGCTTTGCCGTGGCGGCTGCAAGAGCCAGATTCTTTGCCGGTGGGTGACTGGCGAGACAACCGCTATGCACACCCGCGTGCCACACCGGAAAAGGCATTTTGCGATTGGTTGTACCTAGGGCAATCGCCGCGCAGCTCCATGCGTGCGCCGCCGCTGGATCTTGACTTTGACAAGTTCAACAAGCCAAGGTTAAGGCGATTGGTCAAGGCGATGGCGATTCAGGACGCGTTTGACCTGTGGCTCACGAGAAAGCAACAATACGACCACGACCCGGAGGTGCAGGAGAACACGTCGCTGAGGAGCAAGAAGCAGGTGATTTGAGAAATATTTTCAATAAAAATCGCCCCAAGTCCCGGTCAACGCTCAATAGTTCGCTACTATTTTCATAGTACCCACCTCAAGCCTCCTTCACCCGCCCCCGCAGCGCCTTGGTCTCAGAACGCTGGCTTTTCCCCTCCAGCCGCCGCTGTTTGGAGCCATAAGTCGGCTTGGTGGCACGGCGCACACGCGGGGGCCGTGCCACGCTGTTCACCAGCTCGTGCAGGCGCGCAAAGGCATCCAGGCGGTTCATGTCTTGGGTGCGGTGGCTTTGGGCTTTGATGACCAGCACGCCCTCGTTGGTGATGCGGCTGTCGCGCAGGGCCAGCAGGCGCTCT